>NZ_JBIMKE010000050.1:0-31456 GCF_043673425.1 Streptomyces sp. M41
GCGAGCGCCCCCGGCCCGGCGTCCGCGCCGAAGGAGGCGGCCGCCCAGCCGGGGACGGCGGCGGGCCCAGCGCTTCGCCTGCCGCCGGGGATAAGCGTGGTCGTCGACGAGCCGACGGGCATCGGCACGACCGAACTGGTCGTCAGAGTCCCGCAGTTCACCCTGCCCGCCGAGAAGGGCGCCGGTGCCTGGGTGCAGAAGGCGTACGACGATGCCGCGGCCGGCGAGCGCCTGGTCTTCACACCCCTCTTCGTGGGCGACGCGACCGCGACCTACGAGTCGGTCGCCGCGTACAAGGAGGGCGGTGAGAAGTACAAGAACGTGTGGCTGGGCGCCTTCGGCTTCCCGACGACGAAGAAGCTCGCCGACGCCATCACGGCGGCAGCCGCCGACAACGAGAAGGTCCGCGCGAAACTCGCTGATCCGGCCGTCAAGGAGGTCGTGATGGGCCTGGGCACGGGCCTCCTGCAGGCGAAGTGCGACGTCGACCACATCGTCGAGAAGCAGCTGGGCGGAACCTCGATCCCCTCGAACCTCCAATTGCTCACGAGTTCCAAGAACCAGGCCTCCGGCCGGGAGACCTACCAGGCCCTCGTCGACCTCGTGCGGCAGATCCGCGATCCCGCCATGCGCGGGCCCGGCGTCCGCAGGCTGCAGATCCGCATCTCCACGGCGACGGTTCCCACGGGGCAGCCCGACGCCAGCTTCGAGATCGAGAACCTGCTGCGCTCCGGGGCCGTGCGCGGCTCGGACGCGGAGAAGGCCAAGTCGGACGGAAAGCCCGTCGCCCTGTCGGCCGGCGGGCAGGGCGAGACGGTGCGCGTGCGGGACACGGGCGAGACACCGCTGGACATGCTCGCCCGGCGCATCGTGCCGGGCATGCGCATCCAGATCTACCGGCGCGCCGCGGCGGGGGCCAAGTCCACGAAGGACACCGTGCTGGGCGCGCTCGACAGCCGCGCCGTGTCGGCCACCAAGGGCGACTCGGCGATCACCCTCACCGCGGAGCTGGAGCCCACGACGGCCCCCGCCCCCGCGACGGCCGGGCCCGAGGGAACCGCGGATCCCGCTCAGGGGCCGCCGGGCGAGGCCCGCAGGCTGCGGCTCGACCCGGAGAAGAACAAGAAGATCGCGTTCTTCTACCCGTATCTGAGCCGGGGCGAGCTGACGCGGATCGCGCTCGACGACCGGGGCGATCTCAGCGGCGAAGGCGTCATCCACTCCTCGGTGCCGTTCCTGGGCAGACTCAACGTCGTCTACGCCAAGGATGAGCTCGCCCTGGTGGCTCCGATCCCCGCGGCCAAACTGGTCTCCCCCCTGCCGGCGGCCTTCCGGTTCACCGGCGGCGAGCTGGCGCTGCGGCTCTCCCCGACGCTGGTGCCCAGCGGAACGCTCACGTTCTCCGTCGGCCCGGCCGCCAAGCCCGTCCTGCTCGGCACGCTCGCCGTGACCGTCCAGAACGGAGCTCTGGTCGCCACCGGTGATCTGACCCCCGCCGGCAAGCTTCCCGGTGTCAACGCGGCGGCGGGACGCGTCGTATGGAACTCCGAGAGCGGATGGTCCGGCAAGCTCACGGCGAACACGGCCTCCCTGCCCCGTTCCAGCGCGGACGTCGAGATCGGCTTCACCACGGCGTCCGGCAGGTTCGCGCCCTACGCGACGGGAGCGCTCACCACGACGATCCGCGGCTCCCAGCTCCGGCTGGGCGCCCACTGGGACGGGCGGACGCTCTCGTACAGCGGGTCGGTGACGGTCGCCAAGCCCCTGCCGCTGGTGGAGTCCGTGCGGCTCTCCGGGAGGTACGGCGAGGGCGGCCTATCCCTGAAAGGCGACGCCGAGATCGTCTGGAAGCAGTTCAAGGCCACGATGCACATCCAGTACAACCGGGCGGAGGAGGAGCAGGAGGGCCGCTTCTCGGGCACGGCGACGATCACCGTCAAGACCGCGAAGGCCGACGGCTCCATCGGGCTCGGCTTCGACGAGGAAGGCCGGTACTGGGGCAAGGGCAGCATCGGCTACCAGGTCACCAAGGACCTGCGGCCCATTCTCGGCGTCGAGATCACCAAGGACCGGCGGGTCAGGCTCTCCGGACAGGTCACCGTCGGCGACATCGTCCTGGTGCGCAAATGGCCGTCCCCGCAGGGCGGGACGGTGCCCCTGCTCAAGGGCGTCGGAGTGAAGTTCTCCTTCCCCACCCCGGTCCCGGCCGTGACCGCCTTCATCGAACTGCGCGGCTCACTGCAACTGGGCTACGGCGTTGGGCCCGTCGTGCTGCGGGGGGTGGTGTTCAAGGGCGAGCTCTACCCGTTCGAGGACGATCCCCAGGTCGCAGCCAAGCTCACCGGGGCCTTCGTGGTGCCGGCCTACGCGGAACTGGTGGGCACCTTCGGCGCCTACATCGGGGCCGAGGTCGCGCTCGGGGCCGTCGGGGCCAAGGGCGGCATCGACATCGTCCCGTCGCTGCGCATCGAGGGCGAGGGCGGCATCGCGATCGCCGCGGACTACGACAAGGACGGGTTCGCGTTCGACGCCGAGGCGTACGCCAAGGGCCGCCTGACGGCCGGTGTCAAGGTGCTGCTGGCAGCCGAGCTCTACGCCGCGTGGGGCGTGTTCTCGCACCGCTGGACCTATGAAGTGGCCAGTGTCACGGCGCAGCTCGGGCCCGAGCTCAAACTCACCCTCGGACGGGTCGCCTACGCCAAGGACGGCCGGATCACCTGGCCGAGCCTGTCCCAGATCAAGGTCGAGCCCGAGTCCATCGACCCCGTGCAGGTCATCCGGGACATGCTCGGCCGCGGCACGGCGACCCAGACATGACGCGGGTGCGGAGAGGAGGATCGCGATGACGGCGCTTTCAGGGTTTCCCGGCTCGCCCCGGACGGTACGCGGCGGTTTCGTCGTCATGGACGCCGAGGGGCGCGCGGCCGTGCGCACCGTCCCGTTCCAGTACAACCCCGAGACGCTGACCCGGACGCTGACCCCGCGGGGCGCAAGCGTCGATTCGGGTGACCGACTGGAGGCACTCCGGCTGGTCGGGCCGCCGGTGGAGACCCTGAAGCTGGAGATCGCCCTCGACGCCACCGACCGGCTGGAGAAGCCCGGTCAGCACCCCGACACCGTCGCCGAGGGTATCGCCGCGGACCTCGCCGAGCTGGAGACCATGATCTCGCCGACCACCGCCGACCTGGTGGCCGCCGAGGCACTGGCCGGGAGGGGGACGCTGGAGATCCTTCCGCTCCCGTCTCCGCTGCTGCTGCTCGTACTGGGCGCCGACCGCACGCTGCCGGTGCGGATCACCGAGTTCACTGTCACCGAGGAGGCGTTCGACACGCGGCTGAACCCGATCCTCGCCCGCGTCGGTCTGGGGCTGCGCGTGCTGTCGTCCGAGGACCTCCCGATGGGCTCGACGGGCGCCGAGCTCTTCCTCACCGCCGCCCGCCGCCGTGAACGGCTCGCCGGCCGGCGCGGGGCCGACGTCCGGACCTTCGGTCTGTCGAGGCTTCCGTGACCGCCGCGCCGTACCCGCCGAACAGCCGCTACTTCGGGGTGCCCGTCGTCAGCCGCACCGGCGACGACGGAACCACCGAGGTGTACCTGGCACGGCGGATCCTGCCCGCGCCGGATCGTCATGTGCCGCTCGGGCACCGCCGGATCGCCGGCGGCGAGCGGCCCGACACCCTCGCTCACGACGCCTACGGGGACCCCGCCCTCTGGTGGCGCGTCGTCGACGCCGACGGCGCGGCCGATCCGGCCCGGCTGACCGACGCCGAGGGCCGGCTCGTCATGATCCCGCTCCCCCTGGAGATCACCGGCCATGGCACTGCTTAGTTCCGTCACGCTGACCGTCCTGATGGGGCCGGTCGCCGTCGCCCCCGCGCCGAAGGCGGTGATCGACGCCCTGGACGGCGCCACGGTGACCCAGGCGGTGGGGTCGCGCTCGGGGTTCCAGCTGAGCTTCACCTACTCCAAGACGTCGCCGATCGCCACGTCCCTGCTTCCAGCGGGCTTCTTCGACCCGATGGTGCGCGTCGTGCTCGTGGCGACGCTGCGGGGCGTGCCGAAGGTGCTCGCCGACGGGCCGGTCAAGCGCCAGGACGTCACCACCACCGGCCGCCCGGGCGAGCACCGCCTGGTCGTCACCGGCGAGGACGTCTCCGGGTACATGGACGTGCTCGACGCCACCGGCTTCGCGTTCCCGGGGATGCCGCCCTTCGCCCGGGTGGCGCTGATGATGGCCAAGTACGCGGCGTTCGGGGTCGTGCCGGTGACGGTTCCCCCGCCGTTCCAGCCGGTGACGAGCGCGGTGGAGAAGTTCGCCCACCAGCAGGGGACGGACTTCGCGTACGCCACGAAGCTGGCGAAGGACGCCGGTCACGAGTTCTATGTGACGCCCGGTCCTGCGCCCGGCGTGAACACGGCCTACTGGGGGCCGCAGGTCCGGGCGGGCGTGGTGCAGCCTGCGCTGACCGTCGACATGGACACCGCGTCGAACCTCGACGGCATGAGCTTCTCCGCCGACGGGAACGCCGCCGTCCTGCCGTACGGGCACGTCAAGGTCGCGAACTTCTCCGTGCCCGTGCCGGTCCCGGACGTCGGGCTGCTCAAACCGCCGCTCGCGGCCCGGCCGTTGGTGCCGACACGGACGAAACCGCTGGAGACCGACCGGATGGGACTGCCGGAGGCCCTGATGACGCTGCTCGCCGGGCGCGGCGCGGCGGACCCGGTGACCGCGACCGGGACGATGGACCTGGCCCGCTACGGACGTCCCCTCGACGCCCGTTCCCTGGTCGGGGTGCGCGGCGCGGGACGAGCGCACGACGGGCTGTGGTTCGTGCGTTCGGTGACGCACGCGCTGGGGCGGGGTAGTTGGAAGCAGGCGTTTCAGCTCACGCGGGACGGTCTGGTGTCGAACGTGCCGGGGGTGACGCCATGACGTCCGGGCCGAAGTACTTCGGGAAGTACCGCGCCACCGTCCTCAACACCGCCGATCCCCTCGTGCAGGGCCGGATCCAGGTGCAGCTCTCCGACCGGTACGGGCTGTTCCCCTCGACGTGGGCGCTGCCCGCCGTCCCGTTCGCGGCCAAGGGCACCGCGGGGGTCATCGCGCTGCCGCAGACGGGCAGCATGGTGTGGGTCGAGTTCGAGGCCGGTGATCCCGACTGCCCGATCTGGACGGGGGCGTTCTGGCCCGAGCCGGCCGGTGCCCCGCTGCTGGCGATGGCCGGCACTCCGGCCACGCCGAACATCCATCTCCAGACCACGACCGGTGTCTCGGTGACCCTGTCCGACATGCCCGCGGCCCAGCTCCAGGTACTCACCCCCGCCGGGGCGTCGATCGTCGTCGGGTCCGCCGGGATCAGCATCAGCAACGGGCAGGCGTCCATCGTGCTCTCCGGCCCTTCGGTGATCATCAACGGGGGTGCTCTCGTGGTGACTTGAGAGCTGGTGCCAGCCACTCATCTGCCCCTCTCCCCCCATCCATCCGCAGCGGAAGGAGCCCCCCGATGCCCGGGGCCGTCCTGCACGCCGGAGCGACCGTGACCTGCCCGCACGGCGCACCGCTCACCATCGTCGCCGCCGACCCCCGGGTCACGGTGTCCGGTTCCACCGCGGCCGTTGTCACGGACCAGGGCTTCGTCACGGGCTGTCCGTTCACGGTGCCCCCGAAGCCCCAGCCGTGCGTCAGCACCAAGTGGCTCGCCGGGGCGGCCCGGGTGACCGCCTCGGGCCGACCACTGTTGGTCAACCCGGCCGGCGCGCTCTGCCTGTCGGCGGAGCAGATCCCGGCCGGTCCGCCGATCGTCTCCGGTACCCAGACCCGGGTGGTCGCGACGTGAGCCGGCTCGCCTTCCCCTTCGCCGTCACCTCGCTCGGCCGCTCCGCCACGGTGGCGTACGGCAGCGACGCGCACGTGCGGCAGATGCTCAGACTGCTCGTGCTCACCCTGCCGGGGGAACGCGTGATGCGGCCCGATCTCGGCAGCCCCGCACAGCAGTTGGTGTTCGGCCCGCAGAGCGGTCCCACCGCGGTCGCGCTCGGCGCCGCCCTGCAGTCCACGGTCCAGCAGTGGCTGGGCGACGTGCTCACCGTCCGGAACGTGTCCGTCGAGGCCACCGACGATTCCGGGGCGGTCGAGATCGTCGTCACCTACGAGGTCCGTTCGAGCGGATCGGCCGACGAGGTGCGGCTGCGGAAGGACCGCACATGACCGGTGCCCGCTACCACTGCCGCGACGAACGGCGGAGGGCCGTGCTCGCCCGGTCCGAGCGGGCGGACCTGTCCGGGATCGACTACGTGGAGGTCCACCGGGGCAGCACGGTCGACCAGCCCACGCTGATCGACGTCGTCCTGGTGAAGCCGCTCCCACTGCCCCAGGCCGAGCTGACCGGGGACCAGATCGCCCTCACCGGCGGGGTGCGGTTCCCGGCACCGCAGGTGGATCCCGTGGTGCCGGCGGCACCGGGCGGGACACAGGTGTCGCGGTACACGGTCACGGTGCCCGGCGGCCAGCCGGTCGACTTCTCGACGTACCGGCTCGCGATCGTCGCCGGACCGGGCGCGGACGCCCCGCCCAGCTTCATCGACCCCCGGCTGTCCGCGGTCGACCTCTCGTTCGCCGTGGACTGCTTCGACGACGGCGACTGCGCGCCCGGCTGCCGCGAGCCGGCGGCGGCCGTGCCGCCGGACCCGCGCTTCGACTACCGCACCCGTGACTGGGAGGGCTTCCGGCGCCTGATGCTCGACCGGATGGCGGTGCTCGTCCCGGGGTTCCGCGAAGACGACCCGGTCGACCTGACGACGACGCTCGTCGAGGCCCTGGCCTACCGCGCCGACCAGCAGAGCTACACCCTCGACTGGGTCGGGACGGAGGCGTTCCTGGACACCGCGCGCACCCGCGCGTCGGTGACCCGCCACGCCCGGCTGCTGGACTACACGCCGGGCGAGGGCGCCTCCGCCCGCACCTTCGTCGCCGTGTCTTTCGAACCGCCCGGCACAGCAGGGGACGGCTACGAGCTGCGCGCGAGCACCCCGGTGCTGCCCCGCTCGCCGGAGCTGCCCCCCGTCGTCACGGCGTCGGCCTATCCGGAGGCGCTGGCGTCGGCGCCGACCGTCTTCGAGACGCTCGCTCCCCTCCGGCTGTGGAAATGGCGCAACGAGATCGCCCTGCACACCTGGGGGGACGAATGGTGCACGCTGCCCGCCGGGGCGACCGCGGTGACCCTCGTGGACGGCGGCACGGGCGCCACCGTGCCCCTCCCGGACGGCGGCGAGACCACCGACCGGCTCGCCCCGGGCGACTTCCTGCTCCTGGCCGAAACCGCGGCCGCCGACACCGGGCGCGCCGAGGACGCCGATCCTGGGCACCGTCACGTCGTCCGGCTGACCCGGGTGACGACGACCGAGGACGTCCTCGCGCCCGGCACGCGCCTGCTCGACGTCGAGTGGGACGACACCGACGCGCTGCCGTTCGACCTGCCGGTCACCGCCGAGGTACCGCGGCCGTCCGGCCCGGGCCGGCGGGTCGTCTGCGCCGCGGCGCGGGGCAATCTCGTGCTCGCCGAGCACGGCGCCACCCTGCCGCCGCCTTCGCACCTCGGCCTGCCGCCGTCGGCCGCCGAGGCGCTCGCCCCGCGGCTGTCACCGTCCGGTCCGC
Source organism: Streptomyces sp. M41 (assembly GCF_043673425.1). NCBI lineage: Bacteria > Bacillati > Actinomycetota > Actinomycetes > Kitasatosporales > Streptomycetaceae > Streptomyces > Streptomyces sp. M41. Next base: position 7,655 of record NZ_JBIMKE010000050.1, read on the forward strand.
GGGCGGGGACGGCCTGGCGCCCGTACGTGACCGGCGGCATCGGGCCGCCGGCCCGGACCGCGCGGCACCTTCCCGCCGATCCAGGACAGCCGTCGGCCTCCGCCCTCTTGACGGTCGATCAGGCCCGGTGCATGCCAGCCATCGCGCTCCACGACTCATTCGCGACGTGGACCGTCCGGCGCGACCTGCTGGCGAGCGGGCGGTTCTCCCGGGACTTCGTCGTCGAGACCGGGCCGGACGGGCGGCCGGTCCTGCGGTTCGGCGACGGCACCCACGGCCTCACGCCGGCGGTGGGGGACTCCCTCGCGGTCGGTGGGCGGTTCGGCACGGGACCGGTCGGCAACCTCGGTCCGGACGCGCTGGGCCACGTCGTCCTGGCCGCCGCAGACAACGGCACACCGGTCGTGTCGGTGACCAACCCGGTGGCGGCGTCAGGAGGCGCGGCGCCCGAGGACGACGCCACGGTCCGGGCAGTGGCCCCGCAGGCGTTCCGCCGCCAGGAGCGTGCCGTGACCCCGGCGGACTACGCCGAGGCGGCGCGCCGCTTCCCCGGCGTGGCCGACGCCGTCGCCGTCCCGCGCTGGACCGGCGCCTGGCAGACGGTGCTCGTGCACGTCGACCGCCGGGGCGGGGCGGATGTCGACGCCGCCTTTCTGGCGGGCCTGCTCGAGCACCTGGAGTCGTTCCGGCTCGCCGGGTTCGACGTGGCCGTGCGCGGGGCCCTCGCCGTCCCGCTCGACATCGGCCTGGCGGTCTGCGCGGCACCGGACGTGCCGCGCGGCGAGGTGGGGCGCCGGGTCCGCGCGGCGCTGTTGCCCGCAGGGAGCGGTGGTGGCCCGGGGTTCTTCCATCCGGACCGGTTCACCTTCGGCACACCCCTGTTCCTGTCGGCGCTCCTCGCCGCCGTCATGGCCGTCCCGGGAGTGCGGAGCGTCGAACCCCTGGTGTTCCAGCGCTTCGACCGCCTCGCCCAGGACGAGCTGCGCCGCGGGGTGATCCGGCCCGCGACGGCCGAGGTCCTCGAACTGCACGACGATCCGAGCTTTCCGGAGCGCGGACGGCTGCGGATCAGCGTCGGAGGTGGCCGATGAGCTGCGCGTGCGGCTGCGACGGGGTGGGATGGGCGTCGTGTGCGGGAACTCCCGCCCGGCTGCCCGGCGATCCGGCCCGCTTCCGGTACGGCGCGATCCTGGAGCGGTTGCTCGACCGGATCTCCCGGGCCCAGGCCCTCGACGGCCGGCCACTGGCCACGCTCGGCCGGTCGCCCGAGGATCCCGCCGTCGCCCTGCTCGCCGCGGCGGCCGGCGCGCACCACGTCCTGGGATGGACGCTCCACCGGCTCGCCGTCGACTCCACGCTGCCCGGCACCGAGGACCGCGCCGCGCTGGTCCGGCTGACCGGCATGCTCGGGCACGTGCCGCGGCCGGCGATCGCCGCCGAAGCCCTGCTGGCGTTCCGGGTCGGCACGCTCCCGGGCGCGCCGGACGTGGTGACGGTCCCCCGGGGGCTCAGGGTGGGCACGGTGCCCGAACAGGGCGAGCTGCCCGTGACCTTCGAGACGGACGCCGCTGTCGAGGCCCGCGGCGCGTGGAACGCGCTGCCGCCGCTGCGCGCGTTCGTGCTGCCGCCGGTATCGGAGGAGACCACGAGCGTCGAGGTCGAGGGCATCACCCTGGGGGCCCGGACCGGCGACCGGGTGCTCGTCCACGCGGGGAGCGACGAGGACGGGACGTCGTCCTGGCTCCTGGCCCGGGTCACGGACGTGGACGTCGCCGCCTCCGCCGAACCGGCCCGTACCGTGCTCACCCTCGCCGGGGGGCAACTGCTCTCCGTGGACACTGTGCTAACGGAGCCTTCGGAGCCGGGCACGGTGATCCTCCTCGGGCAGCGGGCCCAAGCGTTCGGCGCGACCGCGCCGGACATCACGTTCATGCCGGACGCGGTACGGAACGAGCACGGCGAGGCGTTGCCGTCGCCAATACTGCCCGTCGAGTGGAAGAACTTCGTCATGGGCGCCCTGTCCGACCACGACGGCCCCTGGAACATCCACCTCGACACCGTGCATCCACAGGCCGCGCCGGACCGCGTCGTGGTCCTGGAAGCCGCCTCCGCGGACCCGCCGGTCGGGGTGGCGCGCGTCTCCGCCGTACGGGAGACCGCCCGGACGGACTTCGGGCTCTCCGCGCGGTGCACCCGGATCACCCTCAACCCCGACCTGTGCCAGGACTTCAACAACAAGGTCCGCGAAACGGTCATCCATGGGGAGACGGCCCGCGGGACGCTGCTCGCACACCTCCAGGAGCGCGTGCTGCCGGTCACCGACCCGGGGCCCGACGGCGAGCCCGCGCCACCGCAACACCCGGGCTTCCTCCCGCAGAACCTTCCCGACCGGTTCTACCTAGCCGGGAAACCGACCTTGCCGCCCGGACGGCAGGTGATCCTCACCGGGCGGACAGCTGGCGGCAGGACGGCCACCGAGGCGGCGACGGTCCTGCGGGTGGAACACCACAGCGGCGGCTCGCCGGTACGGCAGGCGACGCTGGTGGTGTTCGACGCGGCCCTGGAGGGCCGCTGGACGGACGCCACATTGACCGTAATCGGCAACGTCGTGCCGTCCTCGCACGCGCTGACGCCCGCCACGGGCGCCGAGACCCTGGGGTCCGGCGACCCTGCGGCTGTCCTGCCGCGCTTCCCGCTCGGGCAGTCGCCGCTCGCCCATGTCGCCGCGCCGGGACCCCGCGGGTACGCCCCGGCGATCGAGGCCCGGGTCGACGACCGCCGTTACGAGCCCGCCGACACGCTGTACGGCGAAGGACCCGACAGCCACCGGTTCCAGGTCACCGAGCGGCCAGACGGCGGGTCCGAGCTGCAGTTCGCCGGGCGGCTGCCCAGCGGGACCGGCAACGTCGTCGCCCTCTACCGCGTCGGTGGCGGGTCGGCGGGGAACCTCCCGGACGACCGGCTGACACAGATCGTCACGCCGGTGACCGGTGTGGCCTCCGTGACCAACCCCCTGGCCGCGGAGGGCGGCAGCGACGCCGAGACGATCGAGGAGCTGCGCACCGCCGCGCCGAGGGCGGTCCGGACGCTGGACCGGGCGGTGTCCCTGGCGGACTTCGAGGCGTTCGCCCAGGCGTACCGGGGCGTCGGCAAGGCATCGGCCGTCGAACTCCGCGCAGGGCTGCGGCGGTTCGTGTGCCTCACGGTCGCCACCACTTCCCTCGCGCCACCGGCGCCGGGCTCGGACCTGGTGGCCGGTCTGCACGCCGCGCTCGCCGCGGCTGCCCCGCCGGGGACGCGCCTGCGCATCGCGGGCTTCGTCGATCTGCCGATGACCTTGGCACTGGCCCTCGCCTCCGACCCGGACCTGCCCCGGCCCCGCGTGGAGGCCGCGGTCCGCGCCGCTCTCGTCCGCGACTTCGGCAGACCGGCCCGGCCGTTCGGCACCGCCGTGCACCGCTCGCAGACCACCGCCACGGCGCAGGGCGTCCCCGGCGTCAGGGCCGTGCTCCTCACCCGCTTCTCGGCGCCGGGCGTCACGCCGGACGCCCAGGGGCGGCTGCCCTGCCCCGGACCGGTCATGGTGACCGGCCCCGGCCCGGCCCGGCTGGAACCGGCGCGGCTGCTGTCCGTCGCCGGAGCCGACATCACGTTCACGGAGCTGACCGCATGAGTGTGCCGACCACGGTGAGCGGCGGGGCCGATCTGCCGGAGACCCGCGTCGAGACCGTCGCCGAGGCCCTGTACGGCCTGCTGCCGGCCCATGTGCGCCAGGCGGATCTCGCCGCGGCAGGGGCCCTGCGGGCGCTGTGCGGGGTGCTGGGACTGGCGAGCGCCGAGATCGACGCCGAGATCGAGGCGTGGTACGACGCGCTGTTCGTCGAGACGGCCGGGGAGGCGGCGCTCGCCGCGCTCGCCGCCCTCGTCGCCGCGCCTCCGACGCGGCCCGTTCCAGGAGGGGCCAGTACCGGCCGTCGTGCGTTGGTGGCCAACACCATCCGCTACCGCCGGGGCAAAGGGACGGCCCGGGTCGTCGAGGCGATGGCCGGCGACGTCACCGGCCTGGCCGCGGTCGCCGTCGAATACCACCAGCGGCTGGCCCGCTGCGCGCACCTGCTGGACATGCGTCCTGAGCGCCCGGCCACCGCCGGGCTCACCCCGGGGGGGTCCGCGTCGTCGGCCGGGAGCGCCTTCGACCGGCTGCCCCGCCTGCTCGACGTCCGGCGCGTCGACGGGGCGTCTCCCGGCCGGCCCGCCGGACGGCACGCGCCGGCCGCCGTCGGCGTCCATCTGCTGCGGCCGTCGGTGGCGCGGTTCCCCGCCCCCGTGGGCGACACCGTGCCGGCGGCGGACATGGCGGGGGTTCCGCGGGCCCGGCCGTGGACGGCCGGCGGGACCGCGCGGCCGGGCCACTTCCAGCTCGCCCAGCAACCGGGCGCCGTTCTGCGCCTGTTCAACCCGGACCGCCGGGCGCGCGCCGTCGGCTCCCGACTCCAGGAGGCCGACCTGCCCGGCCGGCTGAGCCGCCTGCCCCTGCACCTGGAGACCGCGGAACTGCGCGCCGCCGCGCTGGAGAAGCGGCCGCCGCGGCTGCCCGGCCGCCCATGGTTCGACGGCGCCGACGAACCGTTCACGGTCTTCCTCCGGTGGGACGGCGAGACGGCCTTCCGGCGCGTCCCGCCAGCCGAGGTCCGGATCGTCGACCTGGAGTCCCCGCCGGCTCCTCCGGGCGCCCGGGTCGACCCCAAGGTGACGCACACGTGGTACGAGCCCGGGGCCACGGCGCCGGCACCCCGGAGCGGTACGCATCCCGTCGCGTGCGCCGTCGATCCCGTGACCGGCCGGATCGTCGTGGCCGAGGTGCCCGGACCGGACGTCGCCGAGGTGCGCGTGGCCTGTGCCACGGCCGCCGGCCGGCCCGTCGGAGCCGGTGCCCACGACCGCAACGCCCCGGACCGGCCGTTCGACGTGCGGAGCACCGGCGAGACGAGGGATCTGGTCTGGGTCGTCGATCCCAGCGCCGCGCCCGGTGGTTCGCCGGAGACGTCGAGCCGTACCGTCGCCACGCTCACGGACGCCCTCGCCGGGGTCGCGTCCCAGGGGGCGGGCCGCCGCAGCATCGTCGTCCTGGCCCGCTGCGACCTTGAGGCCGCGCCCGCCGGCTCGGCCACACTCGACGTGACGGTGCCCCCCGCGTCCGAGGTGCACCTCGTGGCCGCGCAGTGGCGGCGGCCGAGGGTGCTGCCCGGCGCGGACCCCGACCCCACCCTGCGCGGGTTCGTCGTCCGGCGGGAACGGCGCTGCACGGTGGACGCACCGACGCGGGTGCTGCGCGGGCCGGGGGACGCCAGTGCGCCGGCCGGCCGACTCGTCCTCGACGGGCTCGAACTCACCGGCGGTCTGCGCCTCGGCGCGGACGCGGTGTCCGAACTCGACCTGCGGTACGTGACGGTGCGCGCCCCGGGCGGCGTCGCCGTGGGCGCGGACGGCGACCTCACCGCCGTCCGGATCGACGTGGACCACGCGGTCTGCGGCCCGCTGCGGATCGGCGACGCGGACACCGCGGTGAGCGGCGAGCTGCTGGTCACCGACAGTGTCGTGACGGCGGACGGCGCGGCGGGCCCGGCGCTCGCCGCGCCGGGACTCGACGTCGCGCTGCGCGACGTCACCGTGCTCGGGACATCGTCCGTACGCTCCCTCACCGCGACGAACGCCCTGTTCGCGGAGGCTGTGACGGTCCTGCGCCGCCAGACCGGCTGTGTGCGCCACAGCTTCGTACCGCACGGCTCCGCGGTGCCGCGCCAGTTCCGCTGCCAGCCGTCCCTCGCCCTGGCGGCGGCCGAGGAGGCCGCGGGCCGGCCGTTGTCGCCGGACGAGGCCGACGTGGTCCGGTTCGCGAACGAACCCCTCTTCCTGGACACGGCCGCGGACGAGCCGACGCTGGCCATGCTGCATCCGCTCTGCCCCGACAGCGTCCGCTCGGGGGGCGAAGGCGACGTCGAGATGGGCGCCTTCGCCCGTGCGGCCTTCGGGATCGCCGTCGCCGACGTGCGGGCCCTCTTCGACGAGTACCTACCGGTCGCCCTGGCGGCCCGAGTCATCGACGACACGCGCTCCGGCGCTGTCGCAGCCCGGAGGAACAGACCATGACCATCCGCAACGACGCCACCCGCCTGACGGTCCGGGCACAGGACGAGCGGCAGCCGCGCTCGGTCGTCGTCCAGCAGGGACAGGTGCTGCTGGACGCCGACCTCGACGCGCAGGGCCGACACCTGCTCGACCGGGTCGAGACGGAGACCGGCGACGTGCTCGGCTCCGGCGGGCGCCTCGTGGTCTCGGCCCCGTCGAGTGCCTTCTCGGTGACACCGGCGGCCACGCCGGGCGCGTGCAGGATCGGCACGGGCCACGGCTTCCTCGGCGGCTGGCTGGTCGAGAACAGGACCGAGAACTGCCTGGTGGGCAACCAGCCGCATCCCTGGACCGGTACCGCCACGACCGGCCCGGTGCTCCTCGCGCTCAAGGCTCTCGTCCGGTACGTCGATTCCGTCGAGGAGCCCGCCTACGCCGATCCGGCCCTCGGTGACGCCCAGGCGGCCGGACGCGCCCTGGTCGACTGGCAGGTGTTCCCCTACGTCCCCGAGGGGGGCTGGGGCACGGGCCCCGACTGCGCCACTGTCACGGAACACGGGGACTGGAAGAAACTCGTCCAGCCGTCGACCGGCACCCTGACGGTGGTCCCCGACCAGGCACCCCCGTCGTCCGATCCGTGCTCGCTCACCCCGCAGGGCGGGTTCTCCCGGCCGGAGAACCTGCTGTACCGGATCGAAGTGCACGGCGGCGTCCCGAACAGCGACTGGCCGGACGCGGACGGCCCGCGGTTTGGCATGGAGGGTCTCACGGTCAAGCTGTCGCGGCGCAACGCGTCGGTCCTGGCCCGGGTCGTGACGGTCGACGGTACGGCCGTCACCGTCGAGCCACCGGCCCTCGATCCGCTCAACTGGTTCACGGCCGGCGCCTACGCCGAGTTCGTGTCGGAGCACGACGACGTCGACCCCCGCGACGCGGTCCAGTGGCAACGGCTGTTCCAGGTCGCGCGGGCCACGGACACCGTCGTGACGCTGGAGACCGCCGCGACGGCCCGCGCCGGATCGATCAAGAGCGACACAACGGGCTGGTTCCTGCGACTGTGGGACGCCTTCCCGAACGGCAAGGGGGTCGCCACCGCTCAGGCGTCGCCCGACGATCCGAAACTCTCGCTCCCCCTCGACCTGGGCGACGGCCTGGCGGTCCGCCTGGGCCGGGGCGGCCTCGACGTCTTCCGCCGCGGCGACCACTGGACGTTCGCCGCCCGGGCCGACGGGTCGGTCGACTGGCCGGAGGGCCGGCACGAGCGGCCCCACGGCCCGGAGATCCGGTACGCGCCGCTGGCCGCCCTGACCGGCCCGACGACCGCCCGGGACTGCCGGGTGCACGCCGCCACCCTGACCGACCGCGCGCTGCTGTACCGGGGCGGCGACGCCCAGGAGGTCCCGGCGCCGGCGGGCGGCGGCTTCGTCACCCTGCCCGGCAGGCTACGGGTCGCGGTGCTGTGCGGGCGCGTCCCGGTACCCAGGTCCCTGGTCACCTGGAGCATGCCCGCGGGCGGCATCCCGAGCCAGGTCGGGGGCTCCGCGGTGGACGGGGCGAAGAGCTTCACGAGCGAGACGGACGAGAACGGGCTGTGCGAGGTCCCGTGGGCCGTCGACGCGAGCCGTGCCGACGAGGACCACCACGTGCAGGCGGTGCTCACCTCGCCCGCGGGCACTCCCGAGGGCCCGCCGCTACTCTTCACGGCCAGCTTCCGGACGGCCGCCGCCACGAGCTACCTGCCCGGTGGCTGCGAACTGCTCCAGGGATCCAAGACGGTGCAGGAGGCGCTCGACGTGCTGTGCGCCAACATGGGCGGTCCCGTGGTGCCTCCGACGCTGCTGCTCGAGTCGATCGATCTGCTCGACCATGACGGGGTATGGAATCTGATTCAGGAGAACCTCATCCGCAACGGAACCGAGGTATCGCATACCGCCTTCGTGGACGGGATCTCCCTGGGCATCAGCATGCCGGATCCCGAGATGAAGTTGTGGACGGCTGCACAGCCGTTCGACCCGCTGATCGAGGTCCACCTGGACCTGCCCTACCCGGTGACGGATCCCGACAAGGTCTACTGGGCACGGGCCTCGGAGTCCGACGTCCTGTTGACCCCGAACATCACCGCCCCCTTCGGGTTCCACCGAGTGCGGCTGGACGGGACCATGAAGGTGACACAGACGACGGGAACCGCGAGATTGCAGTGGACGCCGTCGGATATGGCCAAGCTGTTCCTCGACAGTGCGCCGCAGCACCAGTGGGGCAACAAGGTCGTCCTGGACGAAGTCCAATGGCAGCCCGCGGAGAGAGTCCCGCCGGTCCTCTGCTTCCTGCGGATCCGATCCGCTCACATCTGGGCCCCTGATGCCGATACGGGCCACCGGGTGTACCTGAACGCCGAGCACCTGAGGGTCGGAGGCACCTCGGCCAATCGCTATCTGTCCCTGTACGAGCGCGATCCCCAACGGGCCGCGGACCTCGACCTGTTCTTCTACCTCAAAATCGTCGAGCGGGAGTAGGAACCTTCCTAAAGTGTGTTGCGGAAGGCCGTGATCAGGGCATTTCTCTTGTATGGCTGGGGTGTTGAGGGCTGATCCATTGTGAGTGGAGACGGTCACGGGGCTGCGGATGAAGCAGTTCGAGCAGTTGCTGAAGGTGGTGCGGGAGCGGGTGGGCGAGCATCGGACGGCCGTGGGGATGCTTACCCTGAAAAGCGGCCGGGCCATAGCCGTGAGTGAACCTCTCTGGGCTGCCTTTGAATTGGCAGGGGGTCCAGCAGCGGATGGTGACCCCCTCAGCGTGGTCGGGTACCCCACCGCCCCCGGGAACCAAGCCCATCGTGATCGGCCCAGACGTACAACGCGTCGCCCTCGAAGGAGGCAGCTGGGGCAAGGGCTGGCTGGTCTGCTTCGACAGTGGCTGGCGCTGGGAACCTCAAGTCGAACTGGGCTTCAACTAAACACCCTCCGCCAGGTGAGTCGGACACAGCCCGCAACTCGTCGAACAGAGTGGCGAGGAAATGCACGGTACCCACCAGAGAGAGACACTGATCAGGCGGTTCCGGCACTAGTGCTGTGACCGGAAACGATCACCGGGGTGTGATCGGTTCATGAGCGAGCGCGAGTGGCAGGCGTTGACCAAGTCCGAGGAAGCGTTCATGGTCAATTCGTATGAGATCGACATCCTGGCTGGCGTCTGGGGAGATCTCGACGCTGCCGATCGGTCCCGGCCGGTGAGGGAGCTGGCAGGAATCTTGCTCACGCTCATCGATCGTGGATGGATCGAAGTTCGTCGAGTCGCGCCGTGGACATCCCCGTCAGGGGAGATCGGCTTCCAGCCCAGAGAACCGGTTCCTCGAAATCAGCTTCCGGCGGTGCTGAGGGACGCGGCCAACTGGGAGTATCCGGATGACGGCAATTGGATCGGGGCGGTGACCCTGGTGGAGACCGAAGCGGGTAAGAGGATCACCCGCCGTTCTCCCGAGGAGATGGCCAAGTAGACCGCCGTGTCGGGGCCCGCTGGGGCGCTCACCCTAACGGCCGCCACTGACAACTCAACGCGCTCCGCCGCTTCCCGGCTCCAGCCCAAGGATTCAGTTCCTCACCGCCCAAAAGCCGGTGGTCCCCTCGAAGGAAGAACTGATGGCCGGCCACATCCACGGAGAAGAAGTGAGGGATGCGACGGCAGCTGAGGCCCCACCGGCATGGCAGGCCCCGCATGCACACCCCGCCGAGATGCAGCTGGACAGCACCAAGTGGTTCGACCGCGATGTATGGACCCGGGCCCTGAACAGCACTGGTTACACCGTCACTCGCACCTGACCAACCCGCCCTGCTGGCCCCGGCCGAGACCGGCTTGCCCACCCGAAGCAGCGCCGCTCTGCTGCACAGCTGAACGTCGCGCGGGACCAGGGCCAGCTACTCGGTCGGGTGAAGGCGCCGGACCCACGGAACTCTCCCAGGGCGCCGGGGCGTAGTGCCGTACATGGACCCGATCAACGAGGTGCACGTGAGTGAGCCGAGCCTGGTCGTCGTCGACGTCGCGGCCGCCGACGACGCCGCCGCCCTGGCCTTCCAGCAGCTGCTCGCCGACCGGTGGGCGACAGCGACAGCGGAGCACACGACGCGGGACGCCGGACAACCTGGCGTACGGCTGCGCTGCTACCTGGACCTGCGCCAGCCGCTCAGCCTGGCCGCGCCGGACGAAGCCCTGCCAATCAGCGCAGCCGCATCACAGTGACGACCGCGTTCCGGGTCGTGCCCGCCACGACCTCCACCACTACACCGCCGACGGCGGGCGTGTAGGAGTCGCCGGCCTGCGTGACCGCCCGCCCGGACTGGGGGACCAGGAGCGGGCCGACGATGGACGCGAGTGCCGTGGTCAGCGGCTGGGACAGCGCTACCCGTCCGTCAGGGAGCTGTACGGCGAGGGCCTTCGGGTACCGGGCTGTGCCGGTGAAGCCGACCACGGTGGCGTCGACGGTGTCCGCGTGCCTGACCTTGGCCCACACACGGCCGGCCTTGTAGGCCGACCGGAGCGGCTTGGCCACGATCCCCTCAACGCCGGTGCCTTCGGGCGCCTCGAACCAGAGCAGGGCCTCCTCGAGGTCCGTGGTCGACCACACCGGCACGATCGGCGGACCGACGTCGGCGAGCACGTCCAGGATGACCTGGCGGCGTTCCGTGTACGGACGCGCCGAAGGTCAGGGAAGCCCGACGCAGGGTGGACCAGGATGTCGAACGCCACGTACGTCGCCGGATGCCGGTCGGCGAGCTCCCTCGCGCGGCGGGGCGGGACAGCGCGCGGGACTGCACGCCGGGCGGCAGGCTCATGGCGGCTACGGCCAGGTCCATCACAGCGCGGTGACGTCGCGGCCGGTCCTCGACTGAAGCCGGACGCCGTCCTCGGTCCGCCACAGCACGGTCAGGGCGCCGACCTTGATTTCGTAGCCCACGACGGGCCTGCCGGCAGCTGCGTCACGGGCCGCGCGAGGGCGACGTACACGGGCCACTCCACACCATCAGCCTGCGCCTTCGGGACACCGGCCGCCGGCTGGCGTACTCCCGCACGGCCAGCAGGCTGCCCGGGCGGCATGGCTGCTGCTGTACAGCCGCGCCGCCGCACGGCGCGAGCACGGCCGCGCAGCGCGACCGTGCCCTGACGTGGTCTGTGGTGTTCTCAATTTTTCTGCTGAACTTGCGTTTTAACCTCTGCCTCGATCAGGTTTTGGCTGGTCGAGGCAGACAAGAGAGCTCGCACGGAGCTGAGCGCCAGCTCTCAATCTCCAGGCGACACACCAAGGTCGTGGCGCATAGCGGTTCTCATAGTCCGGAGCATTTCCCAGACCTCGTACTGGGCCTGGGCCGCGGTCTCCATCGTTTCGCCTGGTTCGGGGGCACCGCGTTCGAGGCGCTTGACCTGGCCGTAGACCTTGTTCAGGGCCTGGTTGACGACACTCGCTCGCCTGAGTATTTCTTCGGGGGCGATCATCTGTGCTTCGGAGTATCGATCGCGGTGCGCGTTCTTCGCTTCCTCGAGTGCGTCGCTGTCGGCCTCCGCCACGCCGCGTTCCCTCATGACGTGCAGGTGGCGGTTGAGCGCGGTGGTGAACTGCCGAGCATCCCGGTTGAGCTCCACATAGCAGGTACGTCGCAGCGAACGGGCCTCGCGGACCTCCTCATGGCTTCGAACGAGCTCTATCTCCAGGCGCTTCGCTCGTTCGGAGCCGCGCTGGGTGAGTAGCGCCCCTCCCAGGGTTCCTGCGACGCCTGCGACAGCGATGATCACTGAGCTGAGATCCACCGACCTACCCCGTGAAATTCTTCGGCCTCGTGCCCACTGCACATGACCCAGGCCGTCAAGTTTGCGGCTCCTCGGTGCGCCGGTCATCGGCGTCCGTGAGGGCAAGGCCAACCGTGTCTGAATGCCGTCGCCGAGGCGTACCAATCAGCCAATCTGTGGTCAGCGGCGGGCCGCGACGTGGAGACGCGCACGCCGAGCGGGGAGGATGAGCGGCCAAGGACTTGTCCGTCGAAGGCCGGTTGGGGAAGGCACGGGGATCCGATGACGCTGGCCATCCTCGGAGGAGAGCCCACGATCGGCAATCCGGGGGTCATCGGCAACCCGGTCGCCTTCATGGCGGAGGACCGGGACGCCGTGATCCAGTTCATGTACAGCAAGAGCGGACGGCTGTCCTGTTCTCGGCAGCCCAGCCGCGGGCAGCGGCCAAGCCCTCCTCCCACGCGACGTCGAAAAGTGCGACCAGACCATGCCAAGCTTCTCCAGCTGCTGGACGCGGTCCTCGTCCATATCCCCGCGGGCGTAGAAGCGGCGAGCGCCCGCGATCCACTGCCCCAGCGGGAAGTTACCCAGCGCGGCCGGCCACCCCGCCTCCACCACCTCCGGTCCCTTCGGCACCCGGTACGTGAACGGCACCTTCAGGTCGCCGACCTCCCGCGCGTACAGCACGGCGGCCTCGATGCCGGGCCGCCAGTGCTCGTGCTAGGGGTTGAGGACCCGCAGGTTGATGAACGCGGCCAGCGCGGCCGGGTCACGCGGCGTGGAGAACTTCAACAACGCCTTCGCCGACGCGGACGGCCCACCATCCCCGCCCCCGCTCTTCTCCTTGCCCTTGGCGTCCTTCTGGACGGGCTTGTAGCGGCTCGGGGCCTGCTGTTGGGCCAGTTGTTCGACGATGCGAGTGTCGTGCGCCCTGAGAAGCTGTGTCACATCCTCTTTCCGCAGGTAGCAGCTTTGTGAGGGCAGGTGTTGATTGGTTTTGCCGTTCGGGTGGACGTCCACCCGAACGGCAGTTGGAGGTTGGACATGGTCGACGGCATCCGCTACTTCGTCGATGACAGGATCAAGTGCGGGGCGATGCCCCCCGATTACCTGCCCTGGCGCACAGCGGAGCTGACTCGGCAGAGCGTCATGTGGAGTTACGGGGCGTGATGGCACTGGCGGGCGGCGAGGATTGCGACGTCGTCCTCGTACGCGCCGTTGGCGAGGCGTGCCAGGACCGTGTCGAGCAGGTCGTCCAGCGGGGTGTCGGCGGGCAGGCTCAGGCTCTGAAATTCCTGTACGGAGTCGTCGATGTCGGTGCCGCGTCGTTCGACCAGTCCGTCGGTGTAGAGCACCAGTGTGGTTCCGGGTGCCATGGTGGCGGTGAGGGGTTCGTAGCCGCCGAGCCCGGTGCCGATGGGCGGGCCGGCCGGCAGCCACAGGATGTCGATGCTGCCGTCCGGGCGCAGTACGGCGGGCGGCGGGTGTCCTGCGCTGGCCGCGGTGCAGGTGCCATCCTGCGGGTCCATGACCGCGAGGAGGCAGGTGGCGAGGCGGTCGAGCCCGAGCTGTGCGACCTGGCGGTCGAACTCTTCGAGGATCTCCTCGACGTCCGTAACGTCGGTGGCGATGGTGCGCAGCAGGGAGCGGTACTGGCTCATGGTGACGGCGGCCTGGAAGCCGTGGCCCATCACGTCGCCCATGACCAGCAGGGTCCGCGCGTCGGGCAGGGGGATCGAGTCGTACCAGTCTCCGCCGACCAGGACGCTGCGGCCGGAGGGAAGATAGCGGGCGGCAACCTCCACGCCCGGGTGAGGGGCGCGGGGTTCGGCCAGCAGGGCCCGCTGGAGTTCCAATGCCATGGTGTGCTCGTAGCTGTAGCGGCGTGCGCTGTCGACAGACAGGGCTGCCCGGCCGGCCAGCGCCTGGATCGTCGTGAGGTCGTCGTCGCTGAAGGGCTGTGAGGCGCCGGCCCTGCCCATCAGGATGACGCCCACCGGGCGGCCTGCGGTGATCAGGGGGACGATGAGCAGCGAGTGGATGCCAGCCGCGCGGAAGATCCTGGTGCGCTCAGGGTCCACCGTCACCTTCTGGAACAAGTCGTCCGAGGCCAGGTTGCCCAGCCACAGCCGCCCGACGTCCATGCAATGGCGTGTGGCGACACCGCGAGGGATGTCGATATAGGGGCCCGGCCCGCCCATCTGGTGAAGCAGCCACTCCATCCCCGCAGGCGCGGAGCCCCTCACCTTGCGCAGCCGCACGAAGCCGGGCCGAGGTGGGGGAGCACCGGTGAAATCCTCCTCCACGATGCCCACCGCTGCCATGTCCGCCAGCGAGGGGGCCAGGAAATCGGACAGTTCCTGGCACGTGGTCTCGATGTCGAGGGTGGTGCCGACCCGCGTGGCCGCAGCGTCCAGCAGGGCGAGCCGTAGATGAGCGGTCTCCATATCGTCCAGGTAGCTGCGCAGACTGCTGATCTCCACGCCGATCCCGCACAGGCCCGCATCCTGTCCGGGCAGCTCCACTCGGTGATAGACCGCCCGCCACAACCGTTGCCCCAGTGGGGAAGAGACACCGGTCGTTCCTGAGATGGTCGTCTCGCGTGGTTGCCCGTCTGCGAGGACCTCGGTCAAGACATCGTCCGGTCGCTGCAGGTCCGGCAGCACCTCCCCGAGCGTGCGCCCCAGGAACGCGGACGCGGGCAGGCCGCTGATCTTGGCCCAGGCCGGATTGACGTACAAATGTCGCAACTGCGCATCGAGGACGACGATGGCAGCCACGGTTCCCTCGACCAGCTGACGCCCAGGAAGTCCCTCGCCCTTGGGAAATTGCCACTGCGGCATGGACCCGTCACCGTTCACAGATGTGCCTCTCGCTGCCGTCAACGGAGCTCATCCATACCCGGTTAATCCGCTGATCTCTCGTCTGCGCGGGCCCGACCGTCGGCTGAGTTCTTGTGCCTGGGCCTTGTATGCAAATGCTTTGATCAGCGAGGCGGGTCCGGGACGAGTGCTGGGACGTCACTCGACTGCCAAAGCGCCATCTCCTGGTCGACCAGGACGGCCTCCTCGTCACACCCGCCGACGTCCAGGACCGCGACGCGGCCCGCATCCTCCTCACCCGCCTGCACACCGCGCACCCCGAGATCGTGCTTGTCCGGGCCGACAACGGCTACGGCGGCGAGGAGTTCGCCACCCGGGCACAGACCGAACTCGGCATCACCGTCAAGATCGTCTCCCGCCCCAAGGACGCCAACGGCTTTGTCCTGCTACCTAAACGCTGGGTGGTTGAGCGGTTGAATTCGTGGACGATGCGGGCCCGAGGCAACGCGAGGGACTACGAGCGCCTTATGTCCCACGCCGAAGCCCACATCCAGTGGGCTTTCATCACCCTCATGACCCGCCCCCTCACTCGCTGAAACTACCGCGCCGAAGCACCGGAGACCCCTCTCGCGCCAGCGGCCTGAGACCCCAGATTGCCGTTCGGGTGGGCGTCCATGGACGCCCACCCGAACGGCAGAACCGATCAACACCCGCCCTCACAAAGCCGCTACCTGCGGAAAGAGGATGTGACACAGCTTCTGTGGAGTTGTCTGTGGGGCTGTCTGTGGTGTCGGCGCTCGGTGCGGGTGCGCTCGCTGCCGCCGCTCGTGCGCACCGAGATCAAATCGGGTATGCCGGAGTGTCTGCCGGTGGGCAGAATCCGGAGCGGCAGCTCGTATCCGCTGGGGCGGCTTGGGGATCTCGGCGGCCGCAACGGAGCGGCACCGTCGGCACCCGACTCGCCGCTACGTCGGACTAGTCTCCGGGTCTGGTTCGACCAGGCCAGTGATGCAGCTGCGGCCTCTCGGCTTCGGGTCGGGAGTGGTGAGAGTCGGGGTTGGTGGTCTGGTGGTTGGTGTATTGGTGCTGGTCAGTGGGGTGTTGCAGGTAGGGCTGGCACTGTCATGAGGTGAGAGTCTGATGGCTGGGATCGCTGTCGTGGGGCTTTATCTGATGGTGGGTGATGCTGTCTCAGATTCGTGAGTTCTGATGCGGTGGGGTGGGCGGGGCCGGTGTGATGGTGGGGTGGATCAAGGTGTAGGAGCTGGCCGGGGGGCTGTGCTGCCGAGGGCGTTGGTGGTGCGTCGTGTGCTGGAGCGGCAGCAGGCGGGGGAGTTGGCGACGCGGCATGTGCGTGCGGTCGCTGAGACGGTGGGTGTTTCGGAGCGTACGGTCTGGCGCTGGCTGGACCAGGCGAAGGCGACCGGGCGGGCGGAGGCGCCGGTCCGGCAGGGATACGCGGTGTCGGACGAGGTGTGGGAGCTGCTGGGTGAGGCGGGGGGCAATGTCTCGGAGCTGAGGCGTCGGCTGGTGGCTGCCGGTGGTGAGGTGCCAGTTCCGTCGATGTCGACGTTGAGCCGGGTGATCCGCAGGGACCGTCGGGCGGGGCGGGCTTTGCTGACCGGGCGGGAGCCTGAGGTTGCCGGGTCGCGCCGGCCGGATGCCCTCAGCGAGCTGGGCCTGAACGTGGTGGCGGAGAAAGGCGTCGCTGGGCAGGTGTTTCTGCGGGAGCAGAAGCACCTGGCGCAGGTCCCGGTCCTGGTACCGGATGCCCAGGTGGTGCACACACCCGCCGTTCGGTCGGTGCTGCGGACGGTCGCGCACGCGGCCGCGGTGGGGGCGGTGGTGTGCTTGTACGGCGACGCCGGCCAGGGCAAGACCGTCGCGTTGCAGTACGCCTTGTCCCAGCTGCCGCACCCGGCCAGGGTCCGTCGGGTCCACGTCGGTGTGCATCCGACGGTTCCCGAACTGCGCCGGGTGCTCGCGGACGCCTTGGAGCTGGGCAGGCGTCTGCCGGGCGGGGCGGGGGAGGCCGACCTGATGCTGGTGAACGCGCTACGGCAGCCTCGTGTGCTGGTACTGGACGAGGCGCAGCGTTTTCCGGGGCCAGCGTGTGGGTTGCGGGGTTGTGCGTTAGGCGGGGGTTGCTTTTCCGTTGGTGTCTCGTTGATTGCTTCGGTGGTGTGCGTGTTGTTCAGGTGCTGCCTGAATGAGTAGTCGCGAGATGGTGGTGGGGTATGGGGGAGCGGGTTCTCCGGCTGATCGATGGCGGGCTCGCCGGCCCGGCCAGTAGCGGCGATGTTCCGGGTGTGTGGGCCTTCCAGGCCGAGTGCGTGGCGGCGTTTGCGTCGACGTGGGTGGTACGCGCGTTCTCTGCGACGACGGTCCGTTGCTACGCGGCGCTGCTGGAACGTGTGCTGGACCGCTTCGACCGGCCGGTGTGGGAGATCGAGGTGTCGGATGTGGACGCGATGCTCCGTGCTCTGGTGGTGGCGGGCCGGGCACCGGGCACTCGGCGCCAGTATCTGCAGATGCTGCGTGCGTTCCATGGCTTCGTCCAGGACCGCTGCACCACACAGATCCGGGTGCTGTATGGAGTGCTGGTCGGTGATCCGCTGGACCGGTTCAACCGGCTGCGGCATGTCAGCGATGACTCGCCCGCCCTCCGACTGCCGCCCACGGCCGGGCGTCTGCAGGGGTTCTTCGGCTTCGCGCGCGCCCGCCTCGCAGCCACCCCGCACTACCCTGCTGCGGCGCGGGATTACGCGCTGCTGCGCACTCTGTACCACTCAGGGGTACGGGTGAGTGAGTTGGTCCGCCTCGACCGGTGTGACGTCCACCCCCTGCTGGGGCCGTCGGGGAAGCTGCATGTGCGGTTCGGCAAGGCCGCGAACACATCGGGCCCGCGCCCGAGATGGACTCCGCTGCTCGACGGCCTCGACCAGATCCTGGACTGGTACCAAGGTGACGTCCGTCCGCTCTTCCCTGACAGCGCACCGCTGTTCTGCGACGGTCAGGGCGATGCGCTGAAGCCGGAGACCGTACGTGACCGACTCGCCCGCCTTCTGGATCTCGAAGGCAGGTCCTCGGCAGAGCGGTTCACCCCGCACGCACTGCGCCGCGCGTGCGCGACTCACCACTACGAGCGGGGTATGGACATCCTCGCCGTCCAGCAGCTCCTCGGCCACCGGCACATCGCCTCGACCATGGCCTACGTCAAACCCTCACACACCTTCATCGAGGACGCCTGGCGCCGCGCCACACTCACCGCCGTCACTGGCCTGGCCGGCTGAAGGACGAGAGGGGCACGGCAATGACGGCACTCGAGTCGCACCCCACCCCACGCACGCTCACGAGCACGAGCACGGGAACACAGGTGGAGTGGCAGCTGCGGATGACCGCAGCACAGCGCGGAGTCTGGACCGGAACCGAGCTGCGCCGCCTGCTGGCCGAGCGAGCGGGCCTTGAGCTGTCCGCAGCGTCGGTGTCCGCGCTGTTCACCAAGCAGCCGTCCCAGGTGAAGCTGTCCACGCTGGCCGCGTTGTGCACCGCCCTGGACTGCACCCCGGGCGACCTCCTGACCCTGCGCGAGACCGTGCCGCAGCCCGGCCCCTCGCCTTCGCCCCGCGCTGCACCCGCCTCGGCCCTACCGTCGCCCTCCGCCGTAGGCCCGGCGCCCGCGCCTGTGAACCGGTCCCTGCCCCCGCTGTGAAACCACGGCTGAACTCCCGCCCCTTTTCTCCCCCTCCCTCGTCCGGCCACCAGATAATTCCCGATGACAGCCACCGCGACCGATGCCGTCCAGGGCCGCTGCACCGCCTGCCACAAGCTGCGATGGCTGCGCGCCGACACAGGCCGCTGCGCCTGGTGCTCACGTACGTGCTCCGACTGTGGAGCATCCCGGCGCTCGACGGAGCTGCTGTGCGCGGCATGCAGACGCCGGGCCGCCGGACAACCCGCACGCGGCCAGTGCCAGCACTGCGGACGACGACGGACCCTGGCCCCGGCGACCCAACGCTGCCGGGCCTGCATCGACCCGGCTATCGCCCCAGCACCGGCCCGCTGCGCCGGGTGCGGCAGCAGCGGCCAGTGGGCCAAAGGACTGTGCAAGCGCTGCTACGAACACTCGCCCCACACGGTGCTGACCCGCGCGGCCGGCTGGGCGCGCCGTATGCCCCAACCACCGTCGTGGTGGGCTGATTTCGCCGCGCACCTCGCAACCCAGCGCCACCCATTCTACGCAGCCGATGTCATCGCCGACACCGCACGCCTGCTCCTCACCACCACCGCGATCAGCCCATCTGACCTGCTCACACGTGCTCGTCAGGACAGTCCCCAGCTCGTCGGGGCGCTCACGGACTTCTTCCGCGCCCACGGCCGACTCATCCCGCCCGACGACCCGGCGGACGCCAAGGCAGCCGTACGCCGCGAGCGCCGTATCGAGGCCACCCCCGCCCCGCTGCGCCCCGAGGTCTGGGGATTCGCTTACTCTTTACTAGCCCAGCGCGATCAGGCCCGCCAGCTGGGGCTGCGGCCGAACCAGCTGAAGACCATCGAGATCCGCCTGGACACCGTCCGCGACCTGGGGATCCACCTCCACGCCCGAGGGCACACGAGCTGGGCAAGCGTCAGCACAGCACACCTGGAAGCCTTCCTGGCGAAAAACCCCGCACGCCGTGCGTCCTGGCTCGCGGGACTGCGCCAGTTTTTCTCCTACGCACACCGCACCCGAGCGGTCCTTCGCGACCCCACCGGCTCCGTGACCGCCGCGCAGCACCGGGATTTCACGGACCCACTCTGACGTTGTCCGAGCCGCAGGCCCTGTACCGAAGGTGGAGCACCAACCTGGACACCCACCCGCATGAGGCGTTCATCGGACTCGCCGCCCTGCTCCACGCGGCAACCACCACCGAACTACGCCTGCTCACCAGCAGCGATATCGACACCGTCCGCCGCGCTGTCCAGTTCCCCGGCAGAGCGGTGGCCATCCCACTGGACCCCGCGACCTGGACAGCTCTACAGCGCTGCCAAGAGCACCGCGGTCAGCTTCGCTCGAATAACCCTCATCTGCTCGTCACCCGGCTCACCCGCACCACCCGTGGCCCCGCCGGCGCCGCGCACATCCTCGACAGCCTGGCCCCGTCGGCCTGCGGCCCCGCATCCTGCGCTCCACCCGCCTCCTTACCCTCGCGGACGAGCTCGACATCAAGGTGCTCACTGCCTCTCTAGGAATGTCGTACGCAGGAGTCGCTCACTACATCCCCGACACGAGCCCCACAAGCCGCACTTGATCGGAGCCATGGGAGCAGGAAGCAGAGCTGATCCCTGACGCCGAAATACTCTCCACCAAGGGCCGAGTTCCTCCAGCTGCTCCGGCGGGCCTATGCCATCCGGCTCCTACGCCCACTCCACCCCCAGCTCCCGTAGCGCATCCAGCTGCTCCGCGGTGAGCTTGGCACGCCTTGCACGGGTGTTGGAGACCCATACGCCGAGCTTCACCGGCACCTGCTCGTCCTGGCCGTCGACCTCGATCTCGACGACCGCGCCGCGCGGGACGGGCCGGTCCGCGCCTTCTCGTTCGATCCACTGCATGAGGGCTGTCAGGCCGCGCTGGAAGGCTTGCTGCGCCTTGGTCGGGCCCCTCCTCGCACGAGCGGCTGCCGGGGCGGGAGATGGCGCCCCAAGCGGTCTGATGCCCAGCGCGGTGAGGCGTCGCTGCTGCTCGGTGGACAGCTGTTTCCAGGTGGCTGGCTGTTTCTGCCTCCGAATCCACCGCCCTAGATCGTCACCCTCAAAGAGCACTCCCGGGGCGATGTCGGGCAGGTGGCCTTCGGGTTCGTCTGCGGCGAGGTGGGTGAGGATGCGGTGGTGGCGTTGCCAGTCGAGTGGCCAGGGACAGTTCCAGTCTGGGTCGATCTCTGTCAGCTGCGCCGCGCGTACGGCGGCTCGTTCGGGGTCGTTGCCCAGGCCATTCTTCCATCCTTTGCGGCGGAGGTTGGCCATGTGCTGCCCGACGGGCGCCAGGCCCTCGGTTTCGCTCTGGCCCCAGAGGGCGTCCTGCCGGGGTGCGAGGTGTCCGGTGGCCCGGTGGTAGGAGCGGAGCGCGGCGAGTTTGTTCTCCCATGCTTCGTCGCCGGGCTCCCAGACCGTTCCGGCGTCGTCGAGGAGTTCTTTGCGGTGGGGGTCGAGTTCGCCTGTGCGGTGGGCGCGGCGCTGTTGGTGGACCCATCGGCCCAGGGGGTAGTCCTTGGTTACGCCGACTGGGGTCTCGGTGTCGTAGGGGACGGCGTGCAGGCCGGTGATCTCGTTCTCGGCGCGCCAGCGGATGAGGGCCTGGTAGCCCTCGAGCCAGACGAGGGATTGGGGTCTGATGACGCGGCAGCGTGTGAGGGCGGCGATGTCGGCGGCGTCGCGGGGGGTAGCGAAGTTGACCACGACCGAGGTGACCCGGTCGACGTCCTGCTGCGCTTCGTCGGTTTCCTCAGCGTCGGCACCGCTGTCTGCTCCTCTGGCGGTGCGATCGGGGTGGACATGGATGCGGCGGTGCTCGGCGCCGCGGGTGAGTGCGCGGGAGGCGAGCTGGTCGACCATGCGCTCAGAGTGGGAGCGCAGGGCTTGGAGGATGTCGACGAGGGGCTGGTAGCTGGCGGAGGCGATCATGCCCTTCGGGTCCTCTCCGGGCTGGAGGAAGACGGGGATGATGATCCGTGCGGTCTTGGCCCGGCCGTCGGGGTTGGGTCGCAGGGCGCGTCCGATGTTCTGGACGATGTCGACCTGGGAGCTGCGCGAGCCGACGATGCACACGGCCTCGACCCCGCGCAGTCCGGTGATGTCGACCCCGACCCCGAGCGCCCGCACCGAGGACAGGAACGCCCGGTGCACCCGCCGGTTGTCGGCGTTGATGCCGTTGGCGAACCGGTCGATCACCGCACGCCGGTGCGCGATGGGGTGGTCTCCGCACAGCCAGTCCGCCCACACCCGGTCCGGCGGCACGTGGCGGCTGTCCTCAAGCTTGTACAGCTCGGCGTCGATCGACGACGCGGGCAGCTCCTCCGCCCCGGCCAGCACCGCCGCGGAGGCCTCGGCGGTATACAGCTCGGCGGCCGTGCGCGGCATCTGCTCGGCGAACGCGGCTGCCTCCTCCACCCGCTGGTGGAACACCATGGTGGTGTGCAGATTCCGCTGCGCCGCATGCTCCAGCAGTGCGGCCTGGAGCAGGGCCGTGCGCCGGCCGCGCAGCGCGTCCTCGGACAGGCCCAGGATCGGGTCCGGGTCGCGGACCTCGAGCACGTCGATCTCGAACCCCGCGAGGATCGACCGCTCCACCGCCTCCGCCAGCCCAAGATCGAAAATCCGGGTTCCGTAGGTGCGGGAGTCGTCCTCCATCGAGGCGATCACCATCTCCCGCCCGTCCCGGCTCCGCTGCGGTCGGGGCGCGGCGAGGATCCTCGGGGTCGCGGTGAGGTAGAGCCGGAAGTCGACGGGGATCCGGGACTGGTCGTGGATCGCCGCCCACGGCCGGCCCATGTCCCCGGCCGTCATGTGCCCCTCGTCCAGAATGGCCAGGTCGAACGGAGCCATCCGCTGCCCGTACAGGCGCTCCCCGCCCGCCAGAGCCGATTCCAGCGGCCCAGGGACAGTCCGGCAACCAGTGACGTCGGCGGGGTCCTCGCGGTCTACGAGAGAGGCGTACGTGGCGAACACGACCACCGGACCGGTCCCGGCCCACAGGGCGAGCTGGATCGGGTTGGTGGTGGTGCGCACTCCGAGCTGCTCCAGGACCTCGTCCTTGTCCACCGAGCAGACCGCGACCATGGGCGCGCGATGCCCGACCCGGCGCCAGGACAGCGCGCTCTGCACGATCAGGTCCAGCGTGGGCACCATGACGAGGACACGCCCGTCCGGAAAGCACTCCAGCGCGGACACGGCAGCCGTGATCGTCTTGCCGGACCCGGTCGCGGACACCCCGGTGGCACGTGCCCCCTCAGGAGGAACAGGCGATCTTGCAGGAAATCCGACCCAATTTCGAAAGGCCGCCTTCTGGTCGACCTGGTGTTCCTTGAGCTGAATCACTGACATTTACCTGCCTCCCCGACACCTAATTCTAGTGGTCCTTCAGACGGCCGCGTGCGGGTAGCAGGCTGTGCCGGAGTCGTTCCAGACTTCGTGCCCGCCTTGTGCCGGCCGCCGGGCTTTCCGTCCTTGAGAGAGGGCATGCCATCCGGGTCGCAGTGCCCGGCAGCGCGCGTGCAGAGGACGACGTCGCCGCTGGACATCGCCACAGTCCGCGCCGTGCGCAGACCACTGGCCTCGCCCGGTGCCTCCAGCACCCGGCGCCGCTCGGCGGTGTCCGGGCGCGTGCGCGGCAGCACAGCCTCCCCGACGAAAGCCTCCAGCCGCACCAGGCCGGCCCGTTCACGCCGGCACACGCCCACGACATGTACAGCCAGTTCAACGGCCCCGGCCGACCGGGCGCCGCGCCGGGACCAGTCCCGGTCCGCGATGCCCACCAAGGCCTCGCTCATGGCCGTCACGCCGTCATCCCAGCCGTCCCGCGAACACCTGACCCCGAGAGGCCTGCGCCATGCCGTCCAGCTCCACGACCTCGCTCTGCACCCCGGCGACCGCTCCGGCCACCAGGTCGTCCGCCTCGCCCGCGGGCACGCCCTGCGCGTCCAGAAGCGCGAACAGCCTCAACCGGGCATTGACGCCCGCCGTCTGATGCTGGCTCACCTGGTGCACAGAATCGCCGCTCAGCGCGGGATCGGGCCCGGTAGATTCGTGGGGACTGGTCATCCGCGGTCGTTCCTCTCAGAATCCCGAGGAGGTTCCCAGATGGTTAGGGGGTGTCCCATATTTGCCCCAACAGTACATGCTGTTTCAATATGATGCACCCACTACACTGGAACCCACACGAACGAGCGCCCCCATCCTCGCAGCCAGCCTGGCCCGCGTCAGCGGGCCCAACGGTTCTGGAGGCGTAGCCGGAAGGACCGTTGAGGCGAGGGAGCGCAGCGGACTCGCCGAGCCAGGCCAAAGCGAAGCGTAGGCCTGGCAAGCGGGACGAAGTCCCGCC
>NZ_JBIMKE010000051.1:0-25863 GCF_043673425.1 Streptomyces sp. M41
CCCCCCCCCCCCCCCCCCCCCCCCCCCCCCCCCCCCCCCCCCCCCCCCCCCCCCCCCCGACCCACACCCCACCCGCAGGCGCTACGCGCACCCCCACCAAGGAGCCACAGGCCGCCGCAGGCATCACCGCGAACCCCCACCGAACCCGCACAAGCACCGCAGCCAGGCAGCCCCGCAGCCCCGCAGCCAGAGCCATTCCCCCAGCTCAACCCCATTGTCAGTCCCCGGGTGCAGGATGGACGCATGGTCAGCAACCCGCACCGAGCCCTCAACGGCTTCTCCCCCGCAACCCGCGGCTGGTTCACGGGCGCCTTCTCCGCGCCCACCGCAGCCCAGGCCGGCGCGTGGCAGGCCATCGACGAGGGCTCGGACGTGCTGGTCGTAGCCCCCACCGGCTCCGGCAAAACCCTGGCCGCCTTCCTCGCAGCCCTCGACCAGCTCGCCTCCACGCCCCCACCGGCCGACCCCAAGAAGCGCTGCCGGGTCCTCTACGTCTCGCCCCTCAAAGCCCTGGCCGTCGATGTGGAGCGCAACCTCCGCAGCCCCCTGACCGGGATCCGCCAGGAATCCATCCGCCTGGGCCTGCCCGAGCCCGAGGTAAAGGTCGGCATCCGCTCCGGTGACACCCCCGCAGCAGAGCGCCGCGCCCTAGCGACCCGCCCCCCGGACATCCTGATCACCACCCCCGAGTCCCTCTTCCTGATGCTGACGTCCGCCACCCGCGACGCCCTGACCGGCATCGAGACAGTGATTTTGGACGAGGTCCACGCGGTGGCGGGCACCAAGCGCGGCGCCCACCTCGCCCTCACCCTGGAGCGCCTGGACGAGCTGCTCCCCAAGCCGGCCCGCCGCATCGGCCTCTCCGCGACGGTCCGCCCCGTCGACGAGATCGCCCGCTATCTCTCCCCCCAGCGCAAGGTGGAGATCGTCCAACCGAAGTCGGGCAAGGAGTTCGACCTCTCGGTGGTGGTCCCCGTCGAGGATCTCGGCGAACTGGGCGGCTCCCCGGCCGCCGACGGCTCCGAAGGCGCGGCGGAACGCCCGTCGATCTGGCCGCACGTGGAGGAGCGGATCACCGACCTCGTCCAGTCCCACCGCTCCACGATCGTCTTCGCCAACTCCCGCCGCCTCGCGGAGCGCCTCTGCAACCGCCTCAACGAGATCGCCTACGAGCGGGCGACCGGCGAACCCATGGACGAGCAGCACGCCCCCGCGGAGCTCATGGGCGGCTCCGGCGCGGCCCAGGGCGCGCCCCCGGTCATCGCCCGCGCCCACCACGGCTCGGTCTCCAAAGAGCAGCGCACCCTGGTCGAGGAGGACCTCAAGGCGGGCCGCCTCCCCGCGGTCGTAGCCACGTCCAGCCTCGAGCTGGGCATCGACATGGGCGCGGTGGACCTCGTGGTCCAGGTCGAATCACCCCCCTCCGTGGCCTCCGGCCTCCAGCGCGTGGGGCGCGCGGGCCACCAGGTCGGCGCCGTCTCCACCGGCGTGGTCTTCCCGAAGTACCGGGGCGACCTCGTCCAGGCAGCCGTGGTCACCGAGCGGATGCGCACCGGGTCGATCGAGTCGCTCAAGGTCCCGGCCAACCCCCTGGACGTCCTCGCCCAGCAGCTGGTCGCCATGACGGCGATGGACACCTGGCAGTTCGACGACCTCCTCGCCATGATCCGTCGAGCCGCCCCCTTCGCCTCCCTCCCCGAGTCGGCGTTCACGGCGGTCCTCGACATGCTCGCCGGCCGCTACCCGTCCGATGCCTTCGCCGAGCTGCGCCCGCGCGTGGTGTGGGACCGTGTCGCCGGCACGATCACCGGCCGTCCCGGCGCCCAGCGCCTCGCCGTCACCTCCGGGGGCACGATTCCCGACCGCGGCCTCTTCGGGGTCTTCCTGGCCGGATCGGACCCCAAGAAGGGCGGCGGCCGGGTCGGCGAGCTCGACGAGGAGATGGTCTACGAGTCCCGCGTGGGCGATGTCTTCACGCTCGGCACCAGCTCCTGGCGCATCGAGGACATCACGCGCGACCGCGTCCTGGTCTCCCCCGCCCCGGGCGTCCCGGGCCGTCTCCCGTTCTGGAAGGGCGACCAGCTGGGGCGCCCGCTCGAACTGGGCCGCGCGGTGGGCGCGTTCCTGCGCGAGGTCGGCTCGCTGCCCAAGGAGGACGCCCGCCTGCGGCTGCTCGCCGCCGGCCTGGACGCCTGGGCGGCGGACAACGTCCTGTCCTACTTGGACGAGCAGCGCGAGGCCTGCGGCCACATCCCGGACGACCGCACGATCGTCGTGGAGCGCTTCCGCGATGAACTCGGCGACTGGCGCGTCGTCGTGCACTCCCCCTTCGGCGCGCAGGTCCACGCCCCCTGGGCCCTGGCCCTCGGCGCCAAGCTCTCGGAGCGGTACGGCATGGACGCGCAGGTCATGCACGCCGACGACGGCATCGTGCTGCGCCTGCCCGACGCCGACCTCATGAGCCTGGACCTGCTGGACCAGGAGCCGCGAAAGGCCGGCACGGAGTACGACGCCGACCAGGCGCCCGTTGGCGCGACGGACGTCGTCTTCGACAAGGGCGACGTCGACCAGATGGTCACCGACCAGGTCGGTGGCTCCGCCCTGTTCGCGTCCCGCTTCCGCGAGTGCGCCGCCCGCGCGCTACTGCTGCCGCGCCGCAACCCCGGTAAGCGCACTCCGCTGTGGCAGCAGCGTCAGCGCGCCGCACAGCTGCTCGAGGTCGCCAGCGAGTTCGGCTCGTTCCCGATCGTCCTGGAAGCGGTACGTGAATGCCTCCAGGACGTCTTCGACGTGCCCGGACTCGTCGAGCTGATGGGCGACCTGGAGTCCCGCAAGGTGCGGCTGGTCGAGGTGACCACCCCCGAGCCGTCGCCCTTCGCGCGCTCCCTCCTCTTCGGGTACGTCGCCCAGTTCCTGTACGAGGGGGATTCACCGCTCGCCGAGCGCCGCGCCGCCGCCCTCTCGCTGGACTCGCGGCTGCTGGCCGAACTGCTCGGCCAGGCGGAGCTGCGCGAGCTGCTCGACGCCGAGGTGCTGACCGAGCTGGAGCGGGAGCTTCAGTGGCTGACCGAGGACCGCCGGGTCAAGGACGTCGAAGGCGTCGCGGACGTGCTGCGCGTGCTCGGCCCGCTCACCGATGCCGAGCTGGCCGAGCGCGGCGCCGAACCGCATTGGGCCCAGGAGCTGGCCGCCACTCGCCGCGCAATCAGGGTGCGCGTCGCCGGCGCCGACCACTGGGCGGCGATCGAGGACGCCGGCCGCCTGCGCGACGCGCTCGGCACCGCCCTGCCGGTCGGGGTTCCCGAGGCTTTCACCGAGCCGGTCAAGGACCCGCTCGGCGATCTCCTCGCGCGCCATGCCCGCACCCATGGTCCGTTCACGTCGGCCACGGCAGCCGCCCGTTTCGGTCTGGGCGTGGCCATCACGGATGGCGCCCTCCAGCGGCTGGCGGCGAGCGGGCGGGTCGTCCAGGGCGAGTTCCACCCTGCCGGCATCGGCCAGGAGTGGTGCGACGCGGCGGTTCTGCGCCGACTGCGCCGCCGTTCCCTCGCCGCGCTGCGGCACGAACTGGAGCCGGTGCCCCCGGCCGCGCTCGCGCAGTTCCTGCCGCAGTGGCAGCACATCGGCAGGGGCCACGGGCTGCGCGGCATCGACGGACTGGTCCGTGCCATCGAGCAGTTGCAGGGCGCGTCCGTGCCCGCGTCCGCCTTGGAGAAGCTCGTCCTGCCCGCCCGCGTCGCCGGCTACACCCCCGCGATGCTCGACGAACTGACCTCGGCCGGCGAGGTCGTCTGGGCCGGAGCCGGTTCACTGCCCGGCAAGGACGGCTGGGTCTCCCTCTACATGGCGGACGCGGCCCCCTTGCTCCTGCCGCAGCCCCACCCCCTGGAGCTGACGGCGCTGCACCAATCCGTCCTGGACACCCTCTCCGCCGGCTACGGCCTCTTCTTCCGCCAGATCGCCGACCAGATCCGCGCCACCACTCACCCCGACGCCACCGACCCCCAACTCGCCGACGCGCTGTGGGAGCTGGCCTGGTCCGGCCGCCTGACGAACGACACGCTCGCCCCGATGCGCTCACTGCTGGGCTCGGGCCGCACCGCCGGCTCGACGGCCCACCGCGCCAAACGCACGGTCCCGCGAGGACGCTACGGCTCTCTCACAGCTGCCGCCCGCTCGGCCTCCCGCACCGGCCCGCCCACCGTCGCCGGCCGGTGGTCCCTCCTCCCGGCGCACGAGGCAGACCCCACGGTCCGCGCTCACGCCCTGGCCCGCACCCTCCTCGACCGCCACGGCGTGGTGACCCGAGGGGCGGTCGCCGCCGAGGGCGTCGAGGGCGGTTTCTCGGCGACGTACCGCATCCTGTCCGCCTTCGAGGAAACCGGCCAGGCCCGACGCGGCTACGTGGTCGAGGGTCTCGGCGCCGCCCAGTTCGCGATGGACGGCGCGGTGGACCGCCTCCGCGCGGTGGCCAACGCCCGCGAACGAGGCGACAGCCTCCCAGCCCCGGCCACCCCCGACGATTCCGGCGGCCCCGACCACTACGACACCCCCGACCCTTTCGACACCGTCGGCTTCGACGCCCCCCAGCCCCCCACCACCTCCGGCACCGACGGCGACGGCGATGTCGATGTCGATGTCGAGACATACGGCTCTCCCCACCACCCCTCCACCACCCACTCCCCCACGACCCAAACCCCGGACAGCCCCCCCGCCTACGACATCCCGGACCTCGACCACGACTTCCTGGACGCCCACCTCGGCCCCGGCGACTACGTCTCCCCACGCGACACAGCCCCCCGAAGCAGCCGGCGCTCCCCACAACACCCGGCATGGCACAACGGCGGCATACACGGCCCCGGTGCACACGCCCCCGGCTTCGGTTCCCGCCGCCGCTCCACCCCCGACACCCGAGCCGCAGTCCTGGCCGCAGCCGACCCGGCCAACGCATACGGCGCGGCCCTCCCCTGGCCCGAGCCCCCCACCGGCGCCGGCCACAAGCCCGGCCGCAAGGCGGGCTCCCTCGTGGTGCTCGTCGACGGCGAGCTGACCCTCTACATGGAGCGAGGCGGCAAAACCCTGCTGGCCTGGCCCGCGACCCCTGACACCGAACCCACGGACGACCCCCGCCTGCACACGGCAGCGGAAGCCCTCGCCGCATCGGCCCGCGCGGGCTCCCTCGGCACGGTCACCGTGGAACGCGTGAACGGCGCCTCGGCCCTGACCTCCCCCATCGGCACCCTCCTGGAAAGCGCAGGCTTCATCGCGACACCCCGCGGCCTACGCCTACGCGCATGACCTCACCCCAGGACGCCCCACCCCACACTAGCCACCCACTCACCCCACCCCACCGCCCTCCAGCCGCCCCACCCCCTCACAACCCCACACCACACCACCCCCTCCGCCCGCCCACCTCACACCACGCATGCCACCCTTGACTCATGCCCGAAGGTGACACGGTCTGGCAATCCGCGAATCGGCTGCACACCGCCCTCGCCGGTAAAACGCTGACCCTCAGCGACTTCCGGGTGCCGAAGTACGCCACCGTCGACCTCGCGGGCCGTACCGTCCTGGACGTCACCCCGCGCGGCAAGCACCTCCTCGCCCGGGTCGAAGGCGGCCTGACGATCCACTCGCACCTCGGGATGGAAGGCTCCTGGAAGGTGTACGCCGACCAGCAGCGTTGGACGGGCGGCCCCGCCTACCAGATCCGCGTGGTCCTGGCCGCCGCCCCCGATGCGGAGGACCCCGACGCCCGCCCCGCGCGCACAGCCGTCGGCTATCGCCTCCCCGTCCTCGACCTCATGCGCACCACCGAAGAAGACCGCGCCGTAGGCCACCTGGGCCCCGACCTCCTCGGCCCGGACTGGGATCCCGACCTCGCCCTCGCCAACCTCATCCGCGAACCCGACCGCGCCCTCGGCGAAGCCCTGCTGGACCAGCGCAACCTCGCCGGAATCGGCAATGTCTACAAGAGCGAGCTCTGCTTCCTGCTCCGTGTCACACCCTGGCTCCCCGTAGGCGCGCTCCCCGCCGAGCACACCGCTCAACTGCCCGTGCTCGCCAAGAAACTGCTGGAGGCCAACCGCGAGCGCCCGATCCGCAGTACGACGGGCCGCCGCGGCCAGGACCTCTTCGTGTACGGCCGTGCCAGGCGCCCTTGTCTGCGCTGCACCACCCCGATTCGCCTCGCCGACCAGGGCGACGGCTCCCGCGAGCGCCCCACCTACTGGTGTCCCCACTGCCAGGCGGGCCCCGCCCCGAGCCCAAGCTCCAGCCGGACCCCACCCCACAGAACCCAGCGCCGCACGACCAACTGACAACCGCTCAACAACTGACGAGCCACAGCCGAGTAAGCGGCGCCCCCACCGCCACCCACCTCACCAATCGCCGCCCGTCCTCACTAATTGACAACCGTTCCTCACTAATTGGCAACCGTCCCTCACTGATTGACAACCGTTCCTCGCCGATTGACGACCCGTCAGAACCCCTCGTACGGTCCCTCCATGGCCGTAAAGGCGTACGACCTCACCGGACGCACCGCATTCGTCACCGGCGCCGCCAGCGGCATCGGCCGTGCCTCGGCCGTGCTGCTCGCCGAGGCCGGCGCGGCAGTGCACTGCGCCGACCGCGACAGTCAGGGCCTGCACGAGACCGCGACCCTGATCAAGTCACGCGGCGGCACCGCCCGCACCCACCACCTCGATGTCACCGACCGCGACCAGATCCGCGAGGCCGTCGCCTTCTGCGAGCGTCTCGACGTGCTGGCCGCGGTCGCCGGGATCATGCACAGCAGCCCGGTCCTGGAGACCCGCGACGACGACCTCGACCGAGTCCTGAACGTCAACTTCAAAGGCGTCCTGTACGCCTGCCAGGAGGCGGCCCGCGCGATGCTCGCCCAGCGCGTCAGGGGCAGCATCATCACCATGGCCTCGGGCGCGGTAGACACAGGTGGCCCCGGGCTGCTCTGTTACGGCGCCGCGAAGGCCGCGGTCGTCCAGCTGACGAAGACACTGGCGACGGAGATGGGCCCGCACGGCATCCGCGTCAACGCGGTGGCACCGGGCTGGATCCGCACCCCGATGACCGACCGCCACGGCAGCGCGGAACAGACTCGGACCGAGGCCCTCATGGCCCGGATGTCTCCGCTGGGCCGGGTCGGTGAGCCGGAGGACATCGCGCACACGGTGCTGCATCTGGCGTCCGATGCCTCGTCCTTCACCACGGGGCAGCTCCTTCGTCCGAACGGTGGTGTGGCGATGCCGTGGTGATCCGCCCCGCCCGCCAGGCCAGCGCCCAGCGTCGTGGGTCGACGGCTCCCGCGGCCTGCTCCTTCGGCACACAGTGCACCGGCAGCAGACTCAGCCCCCACCCGCCGGCCGCGACGGCTCCCTCCAGCGCCCCCGCGTCCGGCGCCAGCGCGAGCCGCAGCACGGCCCACCACCACAGGGCCCCGAAACCGAGGAGCACCCCCCAGCGCGCTATCGGCCCTGCCACTACTCACCTCCAGCCCGAGGGCGAGGCCGCCCGTTCACCCACGGGGAGGGCGCACCGGCGGAACACAGTTGCGGCGCGGGCAAGGCCGTCACCTCGGGTCCCGCGCCGTCGCACCCTCCACCATGACCGCCGCGCCACCCCGCGGCAAACGGACGCGGGCCGCCCGACCGGCGCGGCAGGGCCCGTGAGCGGCGCGACAGACCCCGCACAGCACGAAACCCCGACCGCACTCCTCCAGATCTCCTGGAGAAGCCCGGACCGGGGCCTCACACAACTCCTCAGCGCAGGGTCAGTGCACGCGCATGAGTGTCACCGTCACGCGGCGACCACGTCCACCGCCTCGGAAGGCGCCTTGATGGTCACCCGTTCCGGTGGCACACCGGTCACCGACACGGAACCCAGCATCGGACGAACCGACGCGGGTACAGGCTCGCTGGGGGTGGCCGCAGCAGACTGGGCCAGCTCGGCGAGTGCGAGCTCGTCGCTCACTTCCCGCATGAGCTCGGACATCCGTACGTCCAGCGCGTCGCAGATCGCGGCGAGCAGCTCGGAGGAAGCCTCCTTCTGCCCCCGCTCCACCTCGGAGAGATAGCCGAGTGAGACTCGGGCGGACGAGGAGACTTCGCGCAGAGTACGGCCCTGGCGCTGGCGCTGCCGACGCAGCACGTCACCCAGCAGGCGACGGAGCAGAATCATCGGTGGCTCCCTCCTCGGACCGCGTAGCCGCATCCTTCACGCCCCACCGTACCGCCTTGCGCCGCGGCCGTGCGGGGAGCGATGTCGTGTTCACTCAGGGCTGCAAACATCAAAACCCCCCGTTCTGTTCCGTATCCTGTGCCCGCTCATTCCCACTGTGTTCGCTCGCAAGCTCCTTCAGGAGGAGTGCGAGTACGCTCCGTACACTCTCCATACGAATTTCCGCACGGTCGCCGTTCAACCGCAGGGCCTCCACTTTTCCGCCACCGGCGGAACCGGAACCTGAGTCACAGGGTCCGTCCACGGCGACGAAAACCGTCCCCACGGGCTGTCCGTCCTGCTCCTCGGGCCCCGCGACACCGGTCGTCGCGATGCCCCAGTCGGCACCCAGGGCCTTTCTCACACCTACTGCCATCTGGGCCGCGACCTGCGCATTCACCGCTCCGTGCTGCGCCAGGAGGGTGGCGTCGACGCCGAGCAACCGATGCTTGAGCTCGGTGGCGTAGGCGGTCACCGACCCCCGGAACGCCTGTGAGGCCCCGGGGACGGCTGTGAATTCCGCCGCCACCAGTCCGCCGGTCAACGACTCGGCCACAGCGAGCGTCTCGCCCTTCACTGCGAGTAGTCGCACCACGTCGGCGGCCCGGGCGTTCACGCTTCCGTCTCCTCCAACGCGGCCTTGCGCTCGGCGATTCCCTGCCTGCGCAGCACAATGGCTTGTCTCACATAGTCGAGCCCGGTCGCGACGGTCAGGACGACCGCCGCGGCCATCACCCACCACCTCAGAGTGGCCAGCCACCCCGTCAGCGCCAGGATGTACATCCCGACGGCCACGCCCTGGGTGAGGGTCTTCAGCTTGCCGCCACGGCTCGCCGGGATGACGCCGTACCGGATGACAATGAAACGCAGGAGCGTGATCCCGAGTTCCCTGCCGAGGATGACGCCCGTCACCCACCAAGGCAGATCGTCCAGAACGGACAGACAGATCAGCGCCGCCCCCATGATCGCCTTGTCGGCGATGGGGTCGGCGATCTTCCCGAAGTCGGTGACAAGGTTGTACGTCCGAGCCAGATGACCGTCGAAGAGATCGGTGATCATGGCGATGGCGAAGGCCGCCCAGGCGAAGGAGCGCCACGCCGGGTCATATCCGCCGTCGGCCAGCATCAGCGCGACGAAGGCCGGCACGAGGACCAGCCGGAGCATGGTCAGCAGGTTGGCGATGTTCCAGATACTGGCCTGGTTGACGGCCGCAGCCGCGATCTTCCCGCCCCGCGCGGGCTTGGCCTCGCCCGGCACACCGGTTTCGTCGCCACCGACCTTCGAACCGGTGACCTCCGACCCGGCGATCTTCGCACCGCCGACCTTCGAGCCTGCGGGCGTCGAGCCTGCGGACTTCGACGAACCCGCAGAACCCACCGCACTCACCTTGCCCGCCGCACCCGCCTTGGAGGAGCCTCCCGCGGCGGACGCCGGAACTCCGGTCATCTGCCCGCCTCCCCACTACACGCGAGCGTGTCCAGAAGCGGCTCGGCCACCAGGTCGACGCCTTCCGTACCGACCACCTTCGCCTCGACCATACGACCGATGCTCAGGCCCTCGCCGCTCGTGAGCAGCACCTGGCCGTCCGTCTCCGGAGCCTGGTGGGCCCCGCGCCCGTGGACACCGTCCTCGTCGACGGACTCCACCAGCACCTGCACGGTCTCGCCGACCCGCTCCTCGGCCCGCTGCGAGACGAGCTCCTCGGCCAGCCGCGAGACGCGGGCAAGCCGCTCGGCGACGACGTCCTCGTCGAGCTTGTCGTCGTACGTCGCGGCCTCCGTGCCCTCCTCGTCGGAGTAGCCGAAGACGCCGATGGCGTCCAGCCTGGCGCCGTTCAGGAACCGCTCCAGCTCGGCGAGGTCGGCTTCGGTCTCCCCGGGGAAGCCCACGATGAAGTTGGAGCGCACGCCGGCCTGCGGCGCCTTGCCGCGGATGGTGTCGAGCAGTTCCAGGAAGCGGTCGGTGTCACCGAAGCGCCGCATGGCGCGCAGCACGTTCGGGGCGGAGTGCTGGAAGGACAGGTCGAAGTACGGGACGACCTTGGGCGTCGAGGTCAGGACGTCGATCAGCCCGGGCCGCATCTCGGCGGGCTGGAGGTAGCTGACGCGGACACGCTCGATGCCGTCGACCTCGGCCAGCTCGGGCAGGAGGGACTCCAGCAGCCGGATGTCACCGAGGTCCTTGCCGTACGAGGTGTTGTTCTCGGAGACCAGCATGATCTCCTTGACGCCCTGCTCGCCCAGCCACCGCGTCTCGTTCAGTACGTCGCTGGGGCGGCGCGAGATGAAGGAGCCGCGGAACGACGGGATGGCGCAGAAGGAGCAGCGCCGGTCGCAGCCGGAGGCGAGCTTCACCGAGGCGACCGGGGCGCCGTCCAGACGGCGGCGCAGGGGCGCGCGGGGCCCGGAGGCCGGAGCGAGCCCTTCCGGCAGATCGGCAGGCGCGTGTCCCGGGAGCGCAACGCCGGCCGCGGACTCCTGCCGCTCCGCAGGGCTGATCGGCAGCAGCTTGCGCCGGTCGCGCGGGGTGTGCGAGGCGTGGATGCCGCCGGACAGGATGGTCTGGAGGCGGTCGGAGATGTCCGCGTAGTCGTCGAAGCCGAGCACGCCGTCGGCCTCGGGGAGTGCCTCGGCAAGATCCTTGCCGTACCGCTCGGCCATGCAGCCCACCGCCACGACGGCCTGGGTTCTTCCGTGTCCCTTGAGGTCGTTGGCCTCCAGGAGGGCGTCGACGGAGTCCTTCTTGGCGGCGTCGACGAAGCCGCAGGTGTTGACGACGGCGACGTCCGCGTCCCCGGCGTCCTCCACGAGGTCCCAGCCGTCCGCCTCCAAGCGGCCTGCGAGCTCCTCCGAGTCCACCTCGTTACGGGCGCAGCCAAGAGTGACGAGTGCGACGGTACGGCGTTCAGGCATGGGCTCAAGACTACTTTGTCTCACTGACAGCCCACGTCGACGGGGTTGGCCGATCTTGGCCAACCCCGTCCGCGCTCAACCCTTCGGCCGGACTTATCCGGCCTGCGGGTCACCCTTCGTGTAGGTCAGGCGCTCCACGGCGCCCTGCTGCCAGTCGTCCTCGATCTTCTTGCCATTGACGTAGAGGTCGATCGCCCCGGCGTCACCGAGGACGAGGTTGATCTTCTCGTTGTCCTGGAAGGTCTTGGAGTCGCCCTGCTTGAGGAGGCCGTCGAAGAGGAGCCGGCCGTTGTGGTCCTTGGCCGCGACCCAGCTCCGTCCGTCCGCGGCGCTGACCTGGACGGTCACCTTGTCCTGCGGGACGGCGGCGATGGCGCTGTCCGACGATTCGGGCTCGGGGTCCTTGGGTTTGTCGGTCTTCGGGGTCGGGGTGGCCTTGTCGGCCGTGGGCGTCGAGCCGCCCTCGGCGACCGACGACTTGCCGCCCTCACCCTCACCCTTGAACGCCGTGAACCCGACGAAACCGATCACGGCGACGATCGCGGCGACCATGGCCGCGGTCCAGTTCGGTCCACGCCGCTCGGGACGGATGCGCTCCGCCTCGAACAGAGGGGCGGCCGGGGTCGGCGCCGGACGTCCGCCGTGCGAGTCGTCGTACTGGGCGATAAGGGGTGCGGGATCGAGCTGGACGGCCTTGGCCAGGGTCCGGATGTGGCCTCGGGCGTACACGTCGCCGCCGCAGGGAGCGAAGTTGTCCGCCTCGATGGCGTGCACGATGGCGATGCGGACCCTGGTGGCACTGCTGACGTCGTCGACGGTCAGCCCGGCGTCGATGCGCGCCTGCTTGAGGGCACGGCCGATCGAGGGGCGGTCATCGTCGGATACGTCTTCGAACGGACGCTCGTCTTCAGGGGAGTTGCCGATGGACACGGGGGCGCCTTTCGAGCGTTTAAGCCACCTGTGCTGGAGGTTCAGTCTAGGGGGGGTACGAAAGGGTGGGGCAACCGGGCGGTGGGACTTTGTACGCCATCGGAATGGCCGGACACGCCGATGGTGGACCAGAAGTTTGTCGCTTCGCTCAACTTGACGTACGCCGGAAGAGAAGGGTTGCTCAATGATCCCTTACGGGTGAGTCACGATCGGGCATCGACGCATCGCCCCATCCGCCCGCAAGGCGGCCATGGCCTCCTTGTTTCCGCTCCGGACTTCTTTATGCCTCCCCGCGGATGACGGCGAGCACGCCGTCCAGCTCATCAGCTTTCACAAGAACGTCACGAGCCTTGGAACCCTCGCTCGGCCCAACGATGCCCCGCGACTCCATCAGGTCCATCAGCCGGCCGGCCTTGGCGAAGCCGACGCGCAGCTTGCGCTGGAGCATCGACGTCGATCCGAACTGGGTGGAGACCACCAGTTCGGCCGCCTGGCACAGCAGGTCGAGGTCGTCGCCGATCTCCTCGTCGATCTCCTTCTTCTGCTTCGA
Source organism: Streptomyces sp. M41 (assembly GCF_043673425.1). Lineage (NCBI taxonomy): Bacteria > Bacillati > Actinomycetota > Actinomycetes > Kitasatosporales > Streptomycetaceae > Streptomyces > Streptomyces sp. M41. Next base: position 12,625 of record NZ_JBIMKE010000051.1, read on the forward strand.
CCCGACGACGACGTCGTCCCGGAAGACGGGCGCCATCTGGTCCTTGCAGTGCTGGACGACCGCCGCGACCTCCTCCTCGGTCACGAACGCGCCCTGCATACGGGTGGGCTTGTTGGCGCCCATCGGCAGGAACAGCCCGTCACCCTTGCCGATGAGCTTCTCGGCGCCGGGCTGGTCGAGAATGACGCGGGAGTCGGCGAGCGACGACGTGGCGAACGCGAGCCGCGAGGGCACGTTCGCCTTGATCAGTCCCGTGACGACGTCGACGGACGGACGCTGGGTGGCCAGCACCAGGTGGATGCCGGCCGCGCGCGCGAGCTGCGTGATGCGCACGATCGCGTCCTCGACGTCCCGCGGCGCGACCATCATCAGGTCGGCGAGCTCGTCGACGATCACCAGCAGATACGGATACGGCTGGAGCTCGCGCTCGCTGCCCTCCGGAGCCTTCACCTTGCCGTTGCGAACGGCCTCGTTGAAGTCGTCGATGTGCCGATATCCGTACGCCGCCAAATCGTCGTAACGGAGGTCCATCTCCCGTACGACCCACTGGAGCGCCTCGGCGGCCCGCTTCGGGTTGGTGATGATCGGCGTGATCAGGTGCGGGATGCCCTCGTACGCCGTCAGCTCGACGCGCTTGGGGTCGACGAGGACCATACGGACGTCCTCCGGGGTGGCCCGCATCATGACCGAAGTGATCAAGCAGTTAATGCACGACGACTTACCGGAACCGGTCGCACCGGCGACCAGCACATGCGGCATCTTCGCGATGTTGGCCATCACATAGCCGCCCTCGACGTCCTTGCCGAGCGCGACCAGCATGGGGTGCTCGTCCTCGGCGGCTGCCGCGAGGCGCAGCACGTCACCGAGGTTGACCATCTCGCGGTCGGTGTTGGGGATCTCGATGCCGACCGCGGACTTGCCGGGGATCGGGCTGATGATCCGCACGTCCGGACTGGCGACGGCGTACGCGATGTTCTTGGTCAGCGCGGTGATCCGCTCGACCTTCACAGCGGGCCCGAGCTCCACCTCGTAGCGCGTGACCGTCGGCCCGCGCGTGAAGCCGGTGACTCGGGCGTCGACCTTGAACTCGGTGAAGACGGTGGTGAGCGACTCGACGATGGCGTCGTTGGCGGCGCTGCGCGACTTGCCGGGGCCGCCCCGCTCGAGGAGGTCGAGCGACGGGAGGGAGTACGTGATGTCACCGGACAGCTGGAGCTGTTCGGCGCGCGGCGGCAGGTCGCGCATCTGGTCGGGGGCGGCCTTGGTGAGGTCGGGGACCGCGGCCTGGTCGGGACTCGGCGTCTCGGACTTGGTGAGATCGGCCGCCTTGGTCTTGGGGAGCTTCTGCTGCTCGGGCCGCGCGGCCGGGACCGGAGTCGGCACCGGAGTGGTCTCCTCGCGGTCCCCGACGCTGACGCCCTGGGTGAGGTCGGCGACGATCGGCGAGGGAGGCATCCCGTGCATGACGGCGCCGTCGAGCGCGGCGGCAGCAGCCGCCGCGACGTCCACAGCGTCCATGGCACGCCCCATCTCGGGCTGCGGCACCGCGGAGCGCCTCGGACGGCCCCGACGCCGCGAGAGAGCCTCCTGTTCGGCGCTGTCGGGGTCGTACGCCTGCGGGGCGGGTCCGCGCTTGCGGCTGCGCGACGCCGGCAGCGCCTCGCGCCACTGGTCGTCGTAGCGCTGGTCGTCCTCGCCGAGGTCGTCGCCGTAGTCCTCGTACTCGGTGGGGTCGGGCAGGATGCCGAGCCGGACACCGAGCTGGCGCAGCCGCTGCGGAATCGCGTTGACCGGGGTGGCCGTGACGACCAGCAGCCCGAAGATCGTGAGCAGCACGAGCAGCGGTACGGCGAGGACCTCGCCCATGGTGTACGTCAGCGGAGTCGCCGCGCCCCAGCCGATGAGCCCGCCGGCGTCTCTTATGGCGTGCATTCCGTCGCTGCGGGCGGGCGCGCCGACGGCGACGTGGACCTGGCCGAGCACGCCGACGACGAGTGCGGACAGGCCGATGACGATGCGGCCGTTGGCTTCCGGCTTCTCGGGATGCCGGATGAACCGTACGGCGATGACCGCGAGCAGTATCGGCACGAGCAGGTCGAGTCGGCCGAAGGCACCGGTCACCAGCATCTCGACGAGATCGCCGACGGGCCCGCGCAGGTTGGACCAGGTACCGGCGGCGACGATCAGCGCGAGGCCGAGGAGCAACAGCGCGACGCCGTCCTTGCGATGGGCGGGGTCGAGGTTCTTCGCGCCCTGCCCTATGCCGCGGAACACCGCGCCGACGGCGTGCGCGAGCCCGAGCCAGACGGCACGCACAAGTCGGTAGATGCCCCCGGTGGGGTTGGGTGCCGGCTTCGGAGGCGCGGCTTTCTTCGCCGCGGCCTTCTTGGCCGGCGCCTTCTTGGCGGGGGCTTTCTTGGCGGCGGCCTTCTTCGCCGGAGCCTTCGCGGAAGCGGCTGCCTTCTTCGCGGGCGGCTTCTTGGCTGCGGAGGGACGTGAGGCCATGGAACTGAGGTTACCGGTGGAGAAGACAGTGGACACGTGTGCCCACTGCTTCACCCGTTCGTGTCGCCCTTGCTGAGGCGGCGAACTGACGCAGGTTCACCGGTCGGTGTCGGACCGGGCGGCTCGGGGCCGACCGCCAACACGCCGAAGCGTGGCATCAGTTCTGCGAGGAGACCGACGACGTGCTTCCGGTGCCCGGCTCCAGGGCGTCCAGCGCCCGTCGCAATCCCGTGAGTTTGCGTTCGAGATGCGCCGCGGTGGCCACCGCCGCCGCGTCCGCCGACTCGTCGTCCAGCTGCTTGGAGAGCGCCTCGGCCTGCTCCTCGACCGCCGCGAGGCGAGCCGAAAGCTCCGCCAGCAGACCCGCCGGCTCCTTCGCGTCCGCCGCCTTGCCGCCGCCCTCCAACTGCAGCCGCAGCAGCGCCGCCTGCTCACGCAGCTGGCAGTTCTTCATGTACAGCTCGACGAACACCGAGACCTTCGCCCGCAGCACCCATGGGTCGAAGGGCTTGGAGATGTAGTCCACCGCGCCCGCCGCATAGCCACGGAAGGTGTGATGCGGGCCATGGTTGATCGCGGTGAGGAAGATGATCGGGATGTCCCGGGTCCGTTCTCGCCGCTTGATGTGCGCGGCGGTTTCGAAACCGTCCATTCCCGGCATCTGAACGTCCAGCAGAATGACCGCGAAGTCGTCCGTCAGCAGTGCTTTGAGCGCTTCCTCCCCGGACGATGCCCGCACCAGGGTCTGATCGAGCGCAGAGAGGATCGCCTCCAGCGCCAGCAGATTCTCCGGCCGGTCATCGACCAGGAGGATCTTGGCCTTCTGCACCATGGCCCGCCCTCCTCGCCCCGGCAGTGCACCGGGCTCCGCCCCAGGGGACGACTCCCTTACGCCGCCCGCCCTCGTGCCGGTCATGGTAGCCGCACCCCGCCTGTCGCCACACCCTGTCACCGCGATGTCACTGTGCACGTAGCAGAAACGCAGCAGGAGACCAGAAGGTTCCCCGAATCCCGCACTTCTACACGACTTCGAGCACACTGAGTCAGCAACCCGGTGTGAACACTGTTCGTTCCTGTCACTGCGCCCTCATCCACTGGTTCATCACTGCCAGTAGATGATCAGGGTCGACAGGCTTCGTCACATAATCAGACGCGCCGGACTCGATGGCCTTCTCCCGGTCACCCTTCATCGCCTTGGCGGTCAGCGCGATGATCGGGAGCCCGGCGAACTGCGGCATCCTGCGGATCGCCGTAGTGGTCGCGTACCCGTCCATCTCCGGCATCATGATGTCCATCAGCACGACCGCCACATCGTCGTGCTGCTCGAGGACCTCGATGCCCTCCCGGCCGTTCTCGGCGTACAACACCGACAGGCCGTGCTGCTCCAGGACACTCGTCAGGGCGAAGACATTGCGGATGTCGTCGTCGACGATCAGCACCTTCTCGCCGCCGAACCGGACACCCCGCGGCGACTGCGGCGTCACGTCATGCTCCGGCGCCGACCACTGCTCCTGCTGCGCCGGCCGCTGTTCCAGCTCGTGCGCGGCCCTGCGGCGGCGCCTGAAGAGCGCCGCGGCGCCGTTCTGCGTCTCCCGGTACGACCGCACCTCGGCGGGTGTCTCGATCTCGGCGTCCGACATCTCCGCCAGATCCGCCGCCGACGCCACCAGGGCGCCCGCGTCGAGCGGCGGCAACTGCTGCTGGTAGCCGTGCGGAGGCAGTTCGCTGGGGTGCAGCGGCAAATACAGCGTGAACGTCGAGCCGCGCCCCGGCTCGCTCTGGGCGTAGATCTCACCACCGAGCAGCTGGGCGATCTCCCGCGAGATCGACAGCCCCAGCCCCGTACCGCCGTACTTGCGGCTGGTCGTGCCGTCCGCCTGCTTGAACGCCTCGAAGATCACCCGCATCTTGCTGGCGGCGATCCCGATGCCGGTGTCCGTCACGGAGAACGCGATCAGCGGCGCGTCCGCCTCGGCCAGCGAACCGGCCTCCAGCAGCTGCTCGCGGATCTTCTGCGGCACGTCCATCCCGGCGGGCCGGATGACGAGCTCGACCGAACCGGAGTCGGTGAACTTCACGGCGTTGGAGAGCAGGTTGCGCAGCACCTGGAGCAGCCGCTGCTCGTCGGTGTGCAGCGTGGCGGGCAGCTCGGGCGAGACCCGTACGGACAGGTCCAGGCCCTTCTCCGCGGTCAGCGGGCGGAACGTGGCCTCCACGTAGTCCACGAGCTGGACGAGCGCGATGCGCGTCGGGGAGACGTCCATCTTGCCCGCCTCGACCTTGGACAGGTCGAGGATGTCGTTGATCAGCTGGAGCAGGTCGGAGCCGGCGCCGTGGATGGTCTCGGCGAACTCGACCTGCTTGGGCGAGAGGTTGCCCTCGGCGTTGTCGGCGAGCAGCTTGGCGAGGATCAGCAGCGAATTGAGCGGCGTACGCAGCTCGTGCGACATGTTGGCCAGGAACTCGCTCTTGTAGCGCATCGACACGGCCAGTTGCTCGGCGCGCTCCTCCAGGACCTGCCGCGCCTCCTCGATCTCGGTGTTCTTCACCTCGATGTCGCGGTTCTGCTGGGCCAGCAGCTCGGCCTTCTCCTCGAGCTCGGCATTGGACGCCTGGAGCGCCTTCTGCCGGTTCTCCAACTCCTCCGACCGGTCACGCAGTTGCTCGGTCAGCTCCTGCGACTGCTTCAGCAGCACCTCGGTCTTGGTGTTGACCGAGATGGTGTTGACGCTGGTCGCGATCATCTCGGCGATCTGGTTGAGGAAGTCCTTCTGGATCTGCGTGAACGGCGTGAAGGAGGCCAGCTCGATCACGCCGAGCACCTTGCCCTCGAACAGCACCGGAAGGACGATCACCTGTGCGGGCGGGGCCTCACCGAGCCCGGAGGAGATCTTCAGATAGCCGCTCGGCGCGTTCTCCACCAAGATCGTGCGCTTCTCCATGGCGGCCGTCCCGATCAGCCCCTCGCCCGGGCTGAACGACGCCGGCATGGAGCCCATCGAGTAGGCGTACGACCCCAGCATCCGCAGCTCGTACTGGTCCTCGTTCTCGGCGCTCATGTCCTTGCCGTCGACCAGTGGCATCGCCAGGAAGAACGCACCGTGCTGCGCGGACACCACCGGCGTCAGCTCGCTCATGATCAGGGACGCCACGTCCTCCAGGTCGCGGCGGCCCTGCATGAGCGCGGAGATCCGGGCGAGGTTGCCCTTGAGCCAGTCCTGCTCCTTGTTGGCGATCGTGGTGTCGCGCAGGTTGGCGATCATCTTGTTGATGTAGTCCTGGAGCTCCTGGATCTCGCCGGACGCATCGACGTCGATCTTCAGGTTCAGGTCACCACGGGTCACCGCGGTCGCCACCCGCGCGATGGCACGCACCTGCCTAGTAAGGTTTCCTGCCATTTCGTTCACGGACTCGGTGAGGTCGCGCCATGTGCCGTCGACGTCACGCACGCGTGCCTGGCCCCCGAGCTGCCCCTCCGTGCCCACCTCGCGGGCGACTCGGGTGACCTCCTCGGCGAAGGACGACAGCTGGTCGACCATCGTGTTGATCGTCGTCTTCAGCTCGAGGATCTCGCCGCGGGCGTCGATGTCGATCTTCTTGGTCAGGTCGCCCTTGGCGATGGCGGTCGTGACCATGGCGATGTTGCGCACCTGACCGGTCAGGTTGGACGCCATCTGGTTCACGGACTCGGTGAGGTCCTTCCAGGTACCGGCCACACCCGGCACATGCGCCTGACCACCGAGGATTCCATCGGTACCCACCTCGCGGGCCACCTTGGTGACCTGGTCGGCGAACGAACTCAGCGTCTTCACCATCGTGTTGAAGGTGTCGGCGAGCTGCGCGACCTCTCCGCGCGCCTCGATCGTCACCGTCCGCGTCAGGTCACCGTTGGCGACCGCCGCCGCGACCTGGGAGATGTTCCGCACCTGCATGGTCAGGTTGTTGGCCATCAGGTTGACGTTGCCGCTGAGGTCCTTCCAGATGCCGGTGACGCCCGGCACATGAGCCTGGCCGCCCAGGATGCCCTCGGTACCCACCTCACGGGCCACCCGGGTCACCTGCTCGGCGAAGCTGGACAGCTGGTCGACCATCGTGTTGACGGTCGTGACGAGCTCCAGAATCTCGCCCTTGGCGTCAACGGTGATCTTCTTGGAGAGGTCGCCCTTGGCGACCGCGGTCGTGACCTCGGCGATCTGGCGCACCTGGATGGTCAGGTTGTTCGCCATGAAGTTCACGGACTGCGTGAGGTCCTTCCAGGTGCCGGAGACCCCCTGCACCTCGGCCTGACCGCCGAGCTGGCCCTCCGTGCCCACCTCACGGGCGACCCTGGTGACCTCCTCCGCGAACGACGACAGCTGGTCCACCATCGTGTTCAGGGTGTTCTTGAGCTCCAGGATCTCGCCGCGGGCGTCGACGGTGATCTTCTGCGACAGGTCACCGCGAGCCACCGCGGTGGCGACCTGGGCGATGTTGCGCACCTGAGCGGTGAGGTTTCCTGCCATTCCGTTCACGGAGTCGGTCAGGTCCCGCCACACACCGGCGACACCGGGAACCTGCGCCTGCCCGCCGAGGCGGCCCTCGGTGCCCACCTCACGGGCGACGCGGGTCACCTGGTCCGCGAAGCCGGAGAGCTGATCGACCATCGTGTTGATGGTGTTCTTGAGCTCCAGGATCTCGCCGCGCGCGTCGACGTCGATCTTCTGCGACAGGTCACCCCGGGCCACCGCCGTGGTGACCTGGGCGATGTTCCGCACCTGGGCGGTAAGGTTTCCTGCCATTCCGTTGACGGAGTCGGTGAGCTCCTTCCACGTGCCCGCGACCCCCGGGACGACCGCCTGACCGCCGAGGCGGCCCTCGGTACCCACGTCCCGGGCCATGCGCGTGACCTGGTCGGCGAAGGACGACAGCTGGTCCACCATCGTGTTCACGGTGTTCTTCAGCTGGAGCATCTCGCCGGAGACGTCCACGGTCACCTTCTGCGACAGGTCACCGTTGGCCACGGCCGTGGTCACCTGGGCGATGTTCCTCACCTGTCCGGTGAGGTTCCGGAACGCCGTGTTGACGGAGTCCGTCAGGTCCTTCCACGTCCCCGCCGCACCGGACACATGCGCCTGACCGCCGAGCTCACCTTCGACACCCACCTCGCGCGCGACGCGCGTGACCTCGGCACCGAAGGCCGACAGCTGGTCCACCATGCCGTTGACGGTGTTCTTCAGCTCCAGCATCTCGCCGGCCACGTCGACCGTGACCGTCTGCGACAGATCACCGTTGGCGACGGCCGTGGTGACCGCCGCGATGTCCCGCACCTGCGTCGTCAGGTTCCGGAAGACGGTGTTGACGGAGTCCGTGAGGTCCTTCCACGTCCCCGCCGCGCCCGGCACATTCGCCTGACCGCCCAGCCGCCCCTCGGCGCCGACCTCGTTGGCCACGCGTGTGACTTCGTCCGCGAAGGTCCGCAGCGTCTCCGTCATCTGGTTCATCGTGTCCGCGAGCTGTGCCACCTCGCCGCGCGCCGACACCGTCACCTTCTGCGACAGATCACCGTTGGCGACCGCGGTCGTCACCTGGGCGATCCCGCGCACCTGCGCGGTCAGGTTGCCGGCCATCAGGTTCACCGAATCGGTGAGGTCCTTCCACACACCGGCCACACCGGGAACCTGCGCCTGCCCGCCGAGCTCGCCCTCGGTACCCACCTCGCGCGCGACTCGCGTCACCTCGGAGGAGAACGACGACAGCTGGTCCACCATCGTGTTGACGGTGTTCTTCAGCTCCAGCATCTCGCCGGCCACATGAACCGTGACCTTCCGGGACAGATCACCCTTGGCGACCGCCGTGGTCACCAGCGCGATGTCCCGCACCTGGGCCGTCAGCCGGTACGCCATCGTGTTGACGGAGTCCGTGAGGTCCTTCCAGGAACCCGACATGCCACGCACGCGTGCCTGCCCGCCGAGCTTGCCCTCGGTGCCCACCTCGCTGGCCACCCGCGTGACCTCGTCGGTGAAGGTCGACAGCTGATCGACAAGGTTGTTTACAGTCCGCCCGACCTTGAGGAACTCACCCCGCAGCGGATGCCCCGTACCGTCCGCCGCCTGCGTGCGCAGCTCCATCCGCGGCGACAGATCACCCTCGGCCACCGCGGTCAGCACCCGTCCGACCTCGGAGACCGGCCGTACGAGGTCGTCCACCAGGGCGTTCGAGTTGTCGATGGCGGCTGCCCAGGAGCCCTCGCAGGCTCCGGTCTCCAGGCGCTCCGTGAGCTTGCCCTCGCGTCCCACCATGCGGCGCACCCGCGACAGCTCACCCGTGAGGTGGAGATTGCGGTCCGCCACCTCGTTGAAGACCGCGGCGATCTCCGACATCACGTCGTCCCCGGACACCGTGAGCCGCTTGCGGAAGTTCCCGTCACGCATCGACACCAGAGCCGTCAGCAGCCGGTTCAGGGCAGCCGTGTCCACGGCAGTGGTCCCGCCTCGCTTGCGTTCGTTCTTCAGGGACTGTCCGCCTTTCGCGCGCGTTTTAGTGCCCCGCGTCGCTGCGCCAGACTCCACTGTGTCCCTCCCGCAGGGGTCGACCGTTACTGCTGTGCTCGGGCCACTGCTCCGCGTACCCGTTACTGCTGCGTATTCCTGCCGGATATACCAGGCGACTCCACGTGCTGCTGCCCGCGGTACGCGAATGACACCCGGCCTGCCCGGACCTTCACAAGAAGCTTGCCCAGTGTTTCACCCCGGCCGAACCCGGCCATAACAGTTCGGCAGCTTCGCACATCGTCCGCACACCCTCCGGACGGAAACACTGCACACCGGCATCCGCATCGACGGCGAAGGTAAGTAACCTTGCATGCGGCTGTCCAGCCGCACCGGTCCGTCCGGCCTGGGCGGTGGCGAGAGTACGAGCGGGCATCGGAGGGACAGCCGGACATGACCACCGGACTGATCCCGGGGGGACAGCCCCCGGACGGGCCGAACGGCACGAAGATGCCGCACCAGTGGCACGAGCCGGGCAGCCCCGGGGCCCTGCACGTCGACAACCGGTCGAGGAGTTCTGTGATCACCGCGCGCGCGGCAGCCAGCTTCGATCCCGTCGGGCGATCGGTCGCGAGCGCCCGCTCCTTCGTCCGCGACACGCTCCAGGGCTGGGGCTTCGCGGACATCGTCGACGACGCCGTCGTCCTCACCAGCGAGCTGGTGACGAACGCCGTGGTGCACGCGGGCACCAGCGCGGACGTCCTGTGCCTGCGCAGTGACGACGGCGTACGGATCGAGGTGGCCGACCGGTATCCGGAACGCGAAATCCCGCTGCAGGGCTCCCCCGTCAACATGGGCAGCCCGGACCGGGAGGGGGGCCGCGGCCTCCAGCTGTGCGCGGCCCTGGCCGGCCGCTGGGGCGTCGACTACACCCCCACGCACAAACAGGTCTGGTTCCAACTCGACCTCCCCGAACGCCCGGTGGGCACCCGCGCCGCTGGCCCGTCCCTGCCCTCCGACCTCCTCCCGCTCGCCGACGGCCGCGTCCGAGTGGCGGTGGTCCAGATCGACCGTACGGGCGCCATCTCGTCCTGGAACGAAGACGCCGATGATCTATTCGGCTATGCGGCCGAGCAGGTCGTCGGGAAGCCCCTGACCGACCTCGCGGCCTGGCCGCACACCCCGGGCACCAGCACGGGCATCGCCGAGGCCCTGCAGCTCTCCCGCTGGGAGGGCAGCTACGGCATAAGAGGCGCCAACGGCCGCGTCACCCCGGTCTACGCCTCCCACCTCCGCGTCCGCGACACGGACGGCGAACCGTCCACAGTCTGTCTCCTGGTCCGCGACCACGAACGCGCCGTACTCCAGACCCCGCTGCGCGTCCCCGCTTCCGACACCTCCACCACCACCGAGGCCCAGAGCACCGACCCCTTCGAGGTGTTCATCGGCTCCCCCGCCCCGGACGACCTCGACGGCCTCCTCCAGCGCACCGTGGAACGCGCCCGTGACATGCTCGACGGCGACTCCGCGTTCCTGCTCCTCGCCACCGACGACGAAACGGAACTGGAGGTCCGCGCCTCGACCGGCCTGCCCTCCGCCCGCCAGCGCTTCGCGCGCGTACCCGTCGAAGCCGGCCCGGGCCGCTACGGCTCGGCCCGCATGCCGTCGGTCCACGAGGACCTCACGATGGTCCCCGGCGCCGTACCCCTGCTGAGCGGCACCGGCATGCGCTCGGTCGTCACGGTCCCCCTGAAGGTCGAGGGCCGCCTCACCGGATCGCTCGGCGTCGCCGCCGAGGCCCCCGGCAGATACTCCAACGAGGAGGCGCTGCGCCTCCAGTTCGCCGCCGACCGCATCGCGCTGGCCGTCGAATCCGCCCGCCTCGGCGAACTCGAACGTCTGCGCCGCGGCTCCCTCAGCTTCCTCGTCGAAGCCTCCGACCTGCTCGCCGGCACCCTGGACCGCGACCAGACCCTGGCCCTCATGGCCCAGATGACGGTCCCGACCCTCGCCACCTGGTGCGCCGTCTACACGATCGCCGACCAGGCCTCCGAGCCGTACCTCTCCTACGTCCTGCACGAGGACGAGGAACTCATCGACGGCATCAAGTCCCTGCTGTCGAAGATCGCCCCACCGGACCCCGTCCCCACCCCCGGCGCCCGCGTCTGGTCGGCCCCGGCCGAGATGGCTCACCAGGCGGCCCTGCGCACCTCCATGCGCAGCCTGGGCCTGGGCGAGCCCCCGCACCGCGTCAGCAGCGGTATCGGCATCGGCCCGACCCTCGCCACGGCGTCCGCGGTCGGCGGCGAGACAGTGGTCCTGCCGCTCGTGGCCCGCAACCGCGTCATCGGCATGCTGACGCTGGGCAAGCCCACTGACGAACACTTCCGCCAGGAAATCCTGGAACTGGCCGAGGACTTGAGCCGCCGAGCCGCCCTCGCCCTGGACAACGCCCGCCTCTACTCCGAGCGCACAGCCATCAGCCAGTCCCTCCAGCGCAGCCTGCTGCCACCGGAGCTCCCGGAGATCTCCGGCGTCGAGGTCGAGGTCATCTACCGCGCCGCCGGCGAGGGCAATGAGGTCGGCGGCGACTTCTACGACCTCTTCCCGATCAGCGACGGCGCCTACGGTTTCGCCATCGGCGACGTCTGCGGTACGGGCCCGAACGCTGCGGCGGTCACCGGCCTGGCCCGGCACGCACTCCGGCTCCTGGCCCGCGAGGGCCTCAGCGGCCCGGCAGTACTGGAGCGCCTGAACTCCGCCATCCTCGACGAGGGCGCCCGCAGCCGCTTCCTGACCCTGCTCTACGGCGAGTTGAGGCCGCAGGAGGACGGCAGCGCGGAGCTGAAGGTGGTCTGCGCCGGCCACCCGCTGCCTCTCCGGCTGCGGCAGGACGGCACTGTGGAACCGGCAGCCGAACCCCAGCCGCTCCTCGGCGTCATGGACGACCTCGAGCTCTACGAGCAGACAGTCACCCTCGACCCGGGCGACGTCCTCCTGTGCGTCACGGACGGCGTCACCGAGCGCCGCGAAGGCACCCGCATGCTGGGCGACGACGGCCTCGCCGACGTCCTCACCACCTGCACGGGCCTGACGGCCGGCGCGGTCGCGGCCCGCATCATGCGCGCAGTCGAGCGCTTCGCCTCGGATGCGCCTTCCGACGACATGGCGATTCTGGCCATGCGCGTGCCGGGCCTTCACAAGGACTGAGGAAGCCACTGGCAGACAGTCATGAAAAAGGCCCCGCCCAGATGGGCGGGGCCTTTCTGTCTGGAGCCCCCAAACGGAATCGAACCGTTGACCTTCTCCTTACCATGGAGACGCTCTACCGACTGAGCTATAGGGGCCTGCTGCCTTTGCGAAGTTCCCCTCGCGGCAACGGAATAGATCATACCCCGAACACACCCGTGCTCCCAACTCGCTCAGAAGGCGGGTTGCAGCAGTCCTCCGAGCGCATTGCAGGCGGACACTATCCGCTGCATGTCCCGCTTGGTCAGCCCGGCATCGACGGGCAGAGCCAACGTTTCATCCGCGGCCCGTTCGGTCTCCGGCAGGGACACACACCTCCGGAACTCCGGCAGCCTGTGCACCGGTGTCTTCACCGGCACCCGGCACTCAACTCCCTTGGCCCGCACGGCCCGGGCAAAAGCATCCCGATCCGGCCGTCCGTTCCCCGGCACCCGCACGACGTACTGCTGATAGGTATGCCCATCCCCGCCATCAGGGGTGAACACACCTTTCAACTTCGCATCCAGATACGCCGCCCGCTGCCTCCGCTGAGCGATCTCGTCGTACGGAGTCTCGGACTCACCCTGCTCCAGCACCAACAGCGCGTGCCGCTGCCCCACCGCGTGCAACCGTGCGATATCCGCCGCACGACCAAAGCGATGTACGGCGACCACAGCCGCCGTCCGCGAACTCACGACCGCCTCGACAGCGGCCGGATCAAGGCAGTACGTCACCGGATCTATGTCTGCGAACACCGGCAGCGCCCCTGCCAGGACCACGGCCTCGGCAACCTCGGCGTTCCCGAAGGCCGGTACGACAACCTCGTCACCGACACCTATGCCGGCAGCCCGGAGCATTGCAGCAGTACCCATATCGAAGATGGTGGTTGCGCAACGTGAACTTCAGGTGACACAGAACAAAAAAGGGCTGGACCCTGAACCGAAGTTCAGGGTCCAGCCCTCTAAGAGGAGTTCGGCGGCGTCCTACTCTCCCACAGGGTCCCCCCTGCAGTACCATCGGCGCTGTAAGGCTTAGCTTC
>NZ_JBIMKE010000052.1:0-22054 GCF_043673425.1 Streptomyces sp. M41
CACGGCGCCGCCGTCGGCCACGACCTGCCCCCGGGCACGCCCCCGCCCCCGCAGTCACCGCCACCGGCGGCTTCGGTCCCGCCGCCCGTCGCGCCGGTGCCGCCGCCCGCGAGCGGCCCCGGCACAGCGCCCGGATCCCCGTTCTCCGCGGGGCACGACTCCCCGGCGTCCGGCTTCCCCGGCGCACCGGGCGACCAGGACACTCCGGCCGGCCCTCAGTCGTCGCCCGCCTCCGGCGTGCGGTTCGACCGCCCGGCCGAGCCGGAGGAGTACGCCCTCCAGGCACCCGACCCGCGTGTGGCCGATCTGCCGAACCCGCGGGAGAGCGCCAAGGTGTGCGTGGCCTGCCGTGCGGGCCGGGTCGACCACGACGGGTACTGCGAGAACTGCGGGCACGCCCAGCCGCGCGAACGCGACCACATGGAGCAGGACGCCGGCCCGGTCGCCGCCGTCAGCGACCGCGGTCTGCGCCATCACCGCAACGAGGATGCGTTCGCCGTGGGCTGCACCGCGCTGCCCGACGGCCGGCCCGCCACGATGGCGATCGTCTGCGACGGCGTGTCCTCGGCGACCCGGCCCGACGACGCCTCGATGGCCGCCTCCCGGGCCGCGAGCGAGTCGCTGCTGGCCGCCCTGCCGCGCGGCACCCACCCGCAGCAGGCCATGCACGACGCGATCGTCGCCGCCGCGAACGCGGTCAACGCGCTGGCCGACGAGCCCGCGACGGCCCGCGAGCAGGCCCCGCACCAGAACGCCCCGGCCTGCACGATCGTCGGCTGTGTGGTGACGCCCGAGCTGCTGATCGTCGGCTGGGTCGGCGACAGCCGCGCCTACTGGGTCCCGGTGGACCGCAGCACCCGCCCGGCCCGGCTCACGGAGGACGACTCGTGGGCGGCGCAGATGGTGGCAGCCGGCCTGATGAACGAGGCCGAGGCCTACGCCGACGAGCGCGCCCACGCGATCACGGGCTGGCTCGGGGCGGACGCCTACGAACTGGAGCCGCACACCGCTTCCTTCAAGCCGGACCGCCCGGGTGTGGTCGTGGTGTGCACGGACGGGCTGTGGAACTACGCGGAGGCGGCAGACGACATGGCCGAGGTCGTGCCCCTCGACGCCGCCGCACGCCCCCTGCACAGCGCCCAGGTCCTGGTCGGTCACGCCCTCGACGGCGGGGGCCACGACAACGTAACAGTGGCCGTCCTGCCGTTCCCCGCGCCGCCGATGGGGGCAGGATCGGCCTGAGGCCACACAAAGGGGACAGGCCTCGTCGAACCGGAGGGGACCGGTCCGACCACAGCCATGGCCCCGCCACGGGCGCCTTAGGGGGATTTGAGAAGGCATGGCCAATTTCTCGAAGTCGAACGTGCCGCAGTTCTCGGTGGACGTGTACCAGAACGCGTACCTGCCGGAGGGCGGTCGCGAGGTCAACGCGATCGTCACGGTGACCGCGACCGGCGGCGGCACGGTCGGGAACGCCGTCTCGGCACCCCACCTCTACGCGCCGGGTCAGGGGCCGGCGGCGGCGATGGCGATCATGGTCGACTGCTCGGGGTCGATGGACTACCCGCCGACCAAGATCCGCAATGCCCGCGACGCCACGGCCGCCGCGATCGACACCCTTCGCGACGGGGTGCGCTTCACGGTGATCGGCGGCACGCACCTCGCCCGCGAGGTCTATCCGGGCGGCGGTCGCCTGGCCGTGGCCGACGCCACCACCCGCGAGCAGGCCAAGCAGGCCCTGCGGGGGCTCAGCGCGGGCGGCGGCACGGCCATCGGCACCTGGCTGCGCCTCGCCGACCGCCTGCTGTCCTCGGAGGACGTCGCCATCCGGCACGGCATCCTGCTGACCGACGGCCGCAACGAGCACGAGTCACCGCAGGACCTGAAGGCCGCGCTGGACGTCTGCGCCGGACGGTTCACCTGTGACGCGCGGGGCGTGGGCACCGACTGGGAAGTGAAAGAAGTCACAGCGATCGCCTCCGCACTGCTCGGCAGCGCCGACATCGTCGCCGATCCGGCCGCTCTCGCCGCCGACTTCACACAGATGATGGAGACGGCGATGGGCAAGGAGGTCGCGGACGTCGCCCTGCGGCTGTGGACACCGGTGGGCACCACCATCAAGTTTGTCAAGCAAGTCGCCCCGACGGTGGAGGAGTTGACCGACCGGCGCACCGAGGCCGGTCCGCGCGCCGGGGACTATCCGACGGGCTCGTGGGGAGACGAGTCCCGTGACTACCACGTCTGCGTCGAGGTTCCCTCCGCGAACCTCGGCCAGGAGATGCTCGCCGCCCGGGTCTCCCTGGTCGTCCCGCAACCGGACGGCACCACTCAGAACTTGGGGGCGAACGGCCTGGTACGGGCGGTATGGACCGACGACATGGTCGCCTCGACGTCGATCAACCCCCAGGTCGCCCACTACACCGGCCAGGCCGAACTGGCACAGGTCATCCAACAAGGGCTCGATCTTCGCAAAGCGGGCGATATCGATGGAGCAACGGCCAAACTGGGCCGCGCCGTTCAGCTCGCCGGCAGCTCCGGAAACGCCGATACGGCGAAACTCCTTGCGAAGGTGGTGGACGTGGTCGATGCCGCGGCAGGTACTGTGCGACTGAAGGCGAAGGTCGAGGAGGCCGACGAGATGACTCTCGAGACACGGTCGACAAAGACCGTTCGTGTAAAGAAGTGACCCAGTAACGCCCTAGCAGGACCCTGAAAAGCAGCGAGCCTGACCCCTTGGGGTCGGAGAAAATCCGGTCGACGCGACCGGAAAAGGAGAGGGGGAAGCGCCGACATGCCGACCTGCCCGAACGGACACCAGTCGGGTTCCGACGACTGGTGCGAGGTCTGCGGTCACCGCATGGCCGGTGCCGTACCGCCGCCCCCTCCCCCGCCCCCGCCCGGCGGTGGCTACGGCTTCCCGCCGCCCGGCCCCGGCGGACCTGGTGGACCCGGTGCACCCGGTGGCCCTGGTGGGCCCGGCGCCCCGAACTTCGGTCACCCCGGTGGTCATCCGCACATGGGCGGAGCGCCCGAGCCGGAGCTCTGCCCCCAGTGCCGCACGCCGCGTGAGGGCGGAGCGCCGTTCTGCGAGGAGTGCCGGTGGAACTTCCTGACCAACACGGCGACCTCCTACACGCCCGCCGCCCCGCGCCCGCCCGCGCCCGGCCCCGGCCCGGCCGGCGGCTTCCAGCAGCCGCCGGGTCCCGGCCCGTCGTACGGCGGGGGTGACTCGTACGACTACCAGAGCTCGCGCCCGTCACAGGTGAACCGCCCGGCGGAGCCGATCCCGCCGTTCGGCGCGGACCCCTCGAGGCCGGGCGGCCCTGGCGGTGCCGGTGGCCCGGGTGGGCCCGGACACCCCGGCGGCCCTGGTCCGGGCGCGCCCGGCGGCCCTGGCGGCTTCGGCCCCGGCCCCGGTGGGCCCGGCAACCCCAACCCCGGCGGCCCCGGCGGACCGCAGGGCGGCGGCCCCTCCGGCTTCGGCGGCGACCCGTCCCGGCAGATGCCGCCCCCGCCCGGCCCCACCTCGCCCGGCGGCCCCGGTGCGACCGGTGGTCTGCCGCAGGGCTTCTTCCAGCAGGGCCCGCCCGGATCCGGCGGCCCCGCGGCCCCGCCCGCGCCCGGCCCCGGTGGCCCGTCCGGGTTCCCGCAGGAACCGAACCGTCCGCAGCCGGGCGGCCCGCCGCCTTTCGGTGGCGGTGAGGACGACTGGGTGATCTCCCCGCCCTCCTCCGGCCCCGGCGGCGGACCGGGTGCGCCCGGCGGACCCGGCGGCCCGGCGCAGGGCGGCTACGGCTACCCGCAGCCCGGCGCGACTCAGGCCCCGCCACCGCCCGTCCCCGGTTTCCCGCAGCAGCCGGCGACCTGGATGGCGACCATCGGTCCGGACCGTGAGTACTTCATGGCGATGATGCAGCGTTCCGGCCCGGAGGCCGCGGGGCTCAACCTGCCCGCCTACTCGCCCGAGCAGCAGCGCACGCTCACCGGCAACCAGGTCACCATCGGCCGCCGCCGGCACTCCACCGGCGACACCCCCGACATCGACCTGTCGGTGCCGCCGGAGGACCCGGGCGTCTCGCACCAGCACGCGGTCCTGGTCCAGCAGCCGGACGGCACCTGGGCGGTAGTCGACCAGAACTCGACGAACGGCACGACGGTGAACGGCGGCGAGGAGCCCATCCAGCCGTTCGTACCGGTACCGCTGCAGGACGGCGACCAGGTGCACGTCGGAGCCTGGACGACGATCACGATCCGGCGCGGCTAGGAGTCGCGGTAGGAGTTCGCAACCAGGCCGGCAGGGAGCGGTCGTACGGCGGAGGAATGCCGTACGACCGCCCCCTCCCCGCGTCTCAGCCGGGCATCGGCCACGCGTACGGCCCCTCGGGGTCGTCCAGCCAAGCCCACTCGTGCTCGCCGCGCACCGTGATCCCGTACCGCTCCCGCGTCGGCTGCCGCTCGCGCTCCCACAGCGCGAACGCCTCCTGCGGGTCGAGGCTGCCGCGGGTGAGCGCCAGCAGGAAACGGAACAGCTCGTGGTCGCGGCCCCGGCTCGGCAGTCCGCCCAGCTGCGCCCGCTCCGCCTCGCGCCGGCTGCCGCCCCGCAACGGCACGAAGTAGGCGGGGGTGTGCAGGAAGCGTCCCTCGGCATGCTCTGCGTCCCGCACCGTGAGGGCGAGCAGACCGGTCGCGAGCGGCGTCAGGATGCGGGCGCCGGGACGGCACTGGGCGAGCCAGGCACGCGGGATCGACGGCAGGGTGCAGGTCGCGATGATCCGGTCGAAGGGGGCGCGTTCCGGCACACCGCGCGCGCCGTCGCCGGTGACGACGACGGGGTGGTACCCGGCGGCGGCCAGGTGCTGCCGGGCCGCCTCGGTGATGTCCGGCTCCAGGTCGATGGTGGTGACGAGGTCGTCGTCGCCGAGCCGGTGGGCGAGCAGGGCGGCGTTGTAGCCGGTTCCCGCGCCGATCTCCAGGACCCGGTCGCCGTCGCGCACCTCCAGCGCGGCCAGCATCATCGCCATCAGGGACGGCTGGCTGCTGGAGGAGAGCAGCTCACCGTCGCGCAGCCGGGTGGCCAGCGGGGTGTCGGCGTACGCGCCGCGCACCCAGCGTTCCCGCGCGGCCGGGTCGGGACTCAGCTCCCAGCGGCGCTCATAGCCACCGGCGACGCCGACGTAGTAGTACGGCACGAACAGATGCCGTGGCACTGCGGCGAAGGCGTCCCGCCACACGGGGTCCTCGGCCCAGGCCCCGCTCGCCTCGATCTCCCGCACCAGCGCGGCCCGCGCCGAGTCGGCCGACCCAGCAAACTCCCTGGCGGGTTCCCCAGCGCCCCCGGGCTCCCACAGGCCCCCGGCGTCCTTGGCGTTCCTCGCACCCCCGGCGTCCCTGGCATCCCCGGCGCCCCTGGAGTCCCCGGCGTCCCTGGAGTCCCCGGCGTCCCCGGCATCCCTGTCGAGATCCTGCGTGCTCATACGTCCACTGTCCTGCTGCGGCCGACACGAGGCGAGCGCCCCGCCGGACGGATCCGGAACAGGGGTGGTCCTAGGCCTTGAGTCCTGGGTCGCCCCGTCTGAGACCATGGGGGCGTACTGCATTTTCCGGGGGACGATCCCCGGGCCCCCGGCGGAGCAGACGCGGGCGGACCGGAACGAGACTGCGAGGCAGCCCACAGTGACCGAGATTCGGCGCGGCGTGACCGAGATTCGGCGCGGCACCCTTCAGGAGCAGACCTTCTACGAGCAGGTCGGCGGCGAGGAGACCTTCCGCCGCCTCGTCCGCCGTTTCTACGAGGGTGTCGCCGAGGACCCGCTGCTGCGGCCCATGTACCCGGAGGAGGACCTGGGCCCGGCCGAGGAGCGTCTGACGCTGTTCCTGGTCCAGTACTGGGGCGGCCCCACGACGTACAGCGAGAACCGCGGCCACCCGCGCCTGCGGATGCGCCATGCCCCGTTCACCGTCGACCGGGCGGCCCATGACGCCTGGCTGAAGCATATGAGGGTCGCCGTCGACGAGCTCGGCCTCTCCGAGGAGCACGAGCGGACGCTGTGGAACTACCTGACGTACGCGGCGGCGTCGATGGTGAACTCCGAGGGCTGAACTCCGAGGGCTGAGACAGGCGCGGCTTCAGCGCACGCTGACGTCCAGCGCCCCGAGCCCCGCCCGCCGTACGGCGATCGAACCGTACGGCGTGCGCAGCCGCAGCCATGCGCCCGACGACAGCAGTCCCAGGTCTCCGGGCTCGCCCGCCCCGCCCTGGCCCGGCGCCCCGCGCGGCCTCAGAAAGCCCAGTGACTGGGCGGCGTGCACGGCCCGTACCGGAAGGCGGGTCTCCCCGATCGTGCGGGACCAGATCTCCCGCCCGATCCGGTCGAGTTCGGCCCGGGTACGCCGCTCCGGCGCCAGCTCCTGCGTACGGGACCGGAACTCGGCGACCGCCGCGCCGACCGCCGTCCGCAGCTCACCCGGAGCCGGCAGCCCGGTCTCGCGCCGCCAGCCGCCGCGCGGCGGAAGCACCCCGGCCCAGGGCGGGCCGGTGACGGCGGCGGGCACGACGGCCGTGGCCGCCGCCTCGTCGACGGACTCCAGCAGCTCACCCGCGGAGACGGTCACGTCGAGCGTGACGTCGAGCCCGTTCTCGTACGGCTTCGACAGCCGTACCGCGCGGATCGCCAGCACCTCGAAGGACGGCGGCCGTCCGAAGACGGCGAGCGCGGTGCCGGCCGCCTGGAGGCGCACCGCGGCCCCACGGTCGTAGTGGAGCAGCCGGGAGAGGAAGGCCGCGAGATCCGCCGCCTCCCCGTCGTCGGCGAGGTGGAGCACCGTCATGCGGCGACGGCCTCCTCCTCGTCGTCGTCCATGTACTCCTCGAGGAACTCCCGCTCCTCCGAGGTGATCCGGCGCGGGCGCTGCGCCTCGAAGTCGAACGGCACTATCACCGTCGACGCGCGGACATAGACGAGGTCGTCGTCCTTCACCTCGTAGGTGAGGGTGAAGGACGCGGCCCTGATCTCACTGACCCACAGCTCGATGTCCACCGGGTGGTGCCGGTGGACGAGCTGCCGC
This sequence comes from Streptomyces sp. M41, assembly GCF_043673425.1. Taxonomy (NCBI): domain Bacteria; kingdom Bacillati; phylum Actinomycetota; class Actinomycetes; order Kitasatosporales; family Streptomycetaceae; genus Streptomyces; species Streptomyces sp. M41. Next base: position 7,066 of record NZ_JBIMKE010000052.1, read on the forward strand.
TTGTAGTCGATCTCATGGCGCGCCACCACGGACCCCTGCTTGAAGTCCTTCTCCGGACGGAACAGGAAGTCGATACGGGCTTCCTCCAGGTAGCGGAGGAAGACCACGTTGTTGACGTGGCCGTACGCGTCCATGTCCGCCCAGCGCAGCGGGCAGCGGTAGATGTGCCGCAAGATCGATCAGCCCCGGGTCAGCTTCTTGTAGGTGGCGCGGTGCGGACGCGCGGCGTCCGGCCCCAGCCGCTCGATCTTGTTCTTCTCGTACGACTCGAAGTTGCCCTCGAACCAGAACCACTTGGAGTCACCCTCGTAGGCGAGGATGTGCGTGGCGACCCGGTCGAGGAACCACCGGTCGTGGGAGACGACCACGGCGCAGCCCGGGAAGTCGAGCAGCGCGTTCTCCAGCGAGGAGAGCGTCTCGACGTCGAGGTCGTTGGTCGGCTCGTCGAGGAGCAGCAGGTTGCCGCCCTGCTTGAGGGTGAGCGCGAGGTTGAGGCGGTTGCGCTCACCGCCGGAGAGCACACCGGCCGGCTTCTGCTGGTCCGGGCCCTTGAAGCCGAACGCGGAGACGTACGCCCGCGACGGCATCTCGACCTGACCCACGTTGATGTAGTCGAGCTCGTCGGAGACGACGGCCCACAGGGTCTTCTTCGGGTCGATGTTCTCGCGGCTCTGGTCGACGTAGGAGATCTTGACCGTGTCGCCGACCTTGATGCTGCCGGAGTCGGGCGTCTCCAGGCCCTGGATCATCTTGAACAGCGTGGTCTTGCCGGCGCCGTTCGGGCCGATGACGCCGACGATGCCGTTGCGGGGCAGCGTGAAGGAGAGATCGTCGATCAGCACCTTCTCGCCGAAGGCCTTGTTGAGGTTGTTGACCTCGACGACGATGTTGCCGAGCCTCGGGCCCGGCGGGATCTGGATCTCCTCGAAGTCCAGCTTCCGCATCTTCTCGGCCTCGGCGGCCATTTCCTCGTACCGCGCGAGACGGGCCTTGGACTTGGCCTGCCGCCCCTTGGCGTTGGAACGGACCCACTCGAGCTCTTCCTTGAGCCGCTTCGCCCGCTTGGCGTCCTTCTGGCCCTCGACCTTGAGACGGGTCTGCTTGGTCTCCAGGTACGTCGAGTAGTTGCCCTCGTACGGGTACGCCCGCCCGCGGTCGAGCTCGAGGATCCACTCGGCGACGTTGTCGAGGAAGTACCGGTCGTGGGTGATGGCCACGACGGTGCCCGCGTACTTGGCGAGGTGCTGCTCCAGCCAGTTCACGGACTCGGCGTCGAGGTGGTTGGTCGGCTCGTCGAGGAGCAGCAGGTCAGGGGCTTCCAGCAGCAGCTTGCACAGCGCGACGCGGCGCTTCTCACCGCCGGAGAGGTTGACGACGGGCCAGTCGCCGGGCGGGCAGCCGAGCGCGTCCATGGCCTGCTCGAGCTGGGCGTCGAGGTCCCAGGCATTGGAGTGGTCGAGGTCCTCCTGGAGCTTGCCCATCTCCTCGAGCAGCGCGTCGGAGTAGTCGGTCGCCATCAGCTCGGCGATCTCGTTGAACCGGTCGAGCTTGCCCTTGACCTCGGCGACACCCTCCTGCACGTTCTCCAGGACGGTCTTGTCGTCGTTCAGCTTGGGCTCCTGCATCAGGATCCCGACGCTGTACCCGGGCGACAGGAACGCATCCCCGTTCGAGGGCTGCTCGAGCCCCGCCATGATCTTCAGAACGGTCGACTTACCGGCACCGTTCGGGCCGACGACGCCGATCTTCGCTCCGGGGAGGAAGTTCAGGGTGACGTCGTCGAGGATCACCTTGTCGCCGTGCGCCTTGCGCGCCTTGCGCATGGTGTAAATGAACTCAGCCAAGAGAAACCGTCCGGCAGCTTGAAATCAGGCAGTGGGCAGATACACCCCATCTTGCCGTACCGCCACCCCTGGGTGGAAACGCGTATGGCCGGGCCACTCTGACCTGGGGTTTCTTCCATTACTGCGGCATGCTTTCGGTCGCCGATCCCTGGGCCGGCGCCCGGCTGCGACTGCCTCGGGCGCGCCGCCGGTCGCACGGGGTTCGGCCATGCCCGCCCGGGGTGGGGTTCGGCCATGCCCGTCGCGGGGCCCGGTCACATCACTCCGCCGGGCCCGGCCGCACCGCGCTCAGTCCCGGGCCGACGCTTCCCTCTTGCGGACGACGACGAGAAAGGCGCCGCCGAGCAGGACGAGGCCGATGGCGATGCCCGCGATCAGGGGCGTCATGGTGGAGCCACCGGTCGCGGCGAGGTTGGTGTCGTCGGAGGCGCTGCCCACCGTGGCGGGGGTGGGCTCGCTCAGGGTGTGGGTGACGGCGCCCGCCTCATCGGCCTCGGTCACCTGCGTCTTGCAGTCCAGCACCCCGGTGAACCGCTTCTCGAAGCCACCCGGCCCCTGGATGGTGAAGTCGTACGCCTGGTCCTCCTGGAGCGGCACCGTCACCGTCCGCGACTCGCCCGCCCCGATGGTGTACTCGGCGCCGAGCAGTTCGAAGGTGAACGGCTCGTCCCCCTCATTGGCCGCGGTGATGTCGACGCCGTTCTCGGCGCAGTTCTCCGCCGCGGACAGGGCGGGTATCGCACCGGTCCTCGCCCAGGTCGCGCTCGCCGTGGCAGACACGGTCGACTCGCTGGAGCCCGCCAGGATCTGCGTCTGGCTGCGGCTCTCGGCGGCGAAGGCGCGTCCCACCGGAACGGTCGTCGAGGCCTGCACGGTCAGCTCGGCCTGGCCGGCCGCGGCCTTCTCGGGCACTTCGAAGTACACCTGGCTGCCGTCCGCCGCGGAGGTGACGGTCTTGCCGTCCTTGTCCACGATCCGCACACCGCTCGTGGCCGCGTCCGCGGGCGGCGTCACCGTCACGCTGTCCGCGTCGGTGTGCACGGTCACCGGACCGAGCCGCTCACCGGGGTGACCGGAGACAGCCGGCGGGTCGAGGGTCAGGGAGGCCCGGGGCTCCCCTGTGTCCCGCGCCTTCTTCTCGAGGTGATCCGCCAGTTGCTCCGCCTGCGGGTCGAGGGCGTCGACCTTCACGCCGTCCGAGTAGCGCCAGATCGCCACCTGGGTGCCGGCCGCCGCGTCCTGCTCGCTGAGCCCGCCCTTGACGCCCGCCTCGGCGGCGAGCGCCGCAAGGTCGTTCACCTGCGGGTAGGAGTTCTGGAGGATCCAGCGGATCTTGCCCGCGTTCTTGTTGGTGCCCAGCGAGGTGCCGCTCCACGGCGTCTCGTGGTACTTCGCGTCCCGCTGTGTCGGGGTGTGGATGTCGACGCAGTACGTCTGGAGGATGCCACCGCCGTCGACGGACATCTCGAACAGGCCCGCCGAGATCTCCTGGTCCCCGGAGTCGGCGTGGACGACCGCGGCGCCGTAGGTCTTGAGGCCACCTATGGTGGCGGTCGCCCCGCCCTGACTCTGCGCTCTCGCGTCGGCCGCGGCCGTGCCGGCACCGGCCACCACCGAGGCGGCGACGAGCCCGGACACAAGGGCCGAGGCGGCGATACGGACCGCTCCTCGCCCACGCACCGACAGCGCTGAGAACGCAGCAAACACAGAATTCCCCTTCGAGCAGGACCCGTTGACGTGGGGGGTACGGTCCCACCAGCAGAATCAGATGGCCCGAGAGCTATCCCCGGCATCCTAGGGACGAGGCGCACCACGCTTCCCTGTGATCCCGTCGGAGGGCTGATCCGACTCGGAATCGTTATCGCCGGGACCCGCCGCGAGCAGGGCTTATCGACAAATCCACCGGGGTCGTTCGGCGCGCATTCGTCGATAAGCCGCAGTTCGGTCAGCGCCCTCGCGTGACTGACGTCACGTCACCGCGACTGGCTCCGGGGTCTGTTGGGCATCGCTGTCCGCAGGTGGCGTCTCCCAGTTGGGCTCGGGCTGATGCGGGGCGCCGACGGCACCCGTCTCCGGCCTGGGTGTGCGCCTGAAGGCCGATGTGCCGCGCGCGAGGTCGTGCCCGATCGCCACCGCGTCGATGTCGGCCGACGTCCAGCTCTGCCCCTCACGCACGTCCGAGCGGACCTTCAGCCTGCCCTGCACCACCACGGGATCACCGACGTTCAGCGAACCGGCCGCGTTCGTGGCCAGCTGCCGATTGGCCCACACCGTGAAGAAGTTGGTGTGCCCGTCGGTCCACTCGTTCTTCCCGCGGTCCAGGTACCGCGAGGTCACCGCAAGCCGGAACCGTGCGGACGGTCCTGTCGCGAGTTCCCGGTACACCGGCTGGGTCGCCACATTGCCCACCGCGCAGATGGTCGTCTCGTTCATCTCGAACCCCTCCCTGGCCCGGCCGTTCCACGCCGGGCGGATACGCGCACGGGCCCGTCCCGTACGGCTGCGTCCGTCACCGCGATCGACCGCGTCCGTCGCGATCGCCGCGAAGCCAGACTGCCTCCGTCGGGCCGAGCCCGCTGAGCCCTGTGGATCAACGCGTATCTGTGGATATCTCGGCCACCCGAACGGGTCACGAGCAGCCGGCCACCGCCACCGACCGCGCAATCCCGCCACCCCTCCCCGGCCGAACAGCGCCCGCCCGGCCGGGGAAAACGCCCGCCCGGCCGAAGAAGCGCCCTCCCCCGGCCGAGGAAGCGCTCCCCGCCGAAGATGCACCCCGGCACCCCAGCACCCCGGTCGGCGAAGCACACCCACCTCCGGCCTCGCGGCAGCGCGCCGCTGCCCGGATCACCGCATCACCTCACGCCACCCCCCACCCCCATGACCCTCCCGTACTGCTCCCGAACCTCCCGGTAGCGCAGCAACTCTGCCGCCACCGGGTCCAGCACCCGGGCCCGTCCGCACCCGGCCGCCGCCTCCCGCAGGCGCCGTTCCGCCTCCAGGCCGTACCGTCGCGCCGGCCCGCGTGCCGCGATCCGGCACCCCCACTCCACGAGCGGGCCGCCCACGATGCCGGCCACCATCAGCAGCACCGGCACTCCCAGGTTGGGCGCCATGATCCCGATGATCTGCGCCACCAGCCACAGGCCACCGACGACCTGAAGGATCGTCATGGCCGCCTGCACCAGCACGGCCGCCGGCCACCACCCGGGCCGCGGCGGACGCCCGGGTGGCAGTCCGGCCCGCGCCGCGAGATCGTCCAGCGCCTCCGGCAGCCCCTGCGCTCCCCGTACGGCCGCTTCCCGCACCGCCTGGGCCCAGGGCCCCGGCAGCCCGGACGACGCCTTCTCGGCGACCGTGCGCACCGCCTGCTCGACGCGCTGTCGCGCGGTGGCCTCCTCGTCCGTCTGGGAGCGCGGGGACAGACGCCCCGTCGGGGGCTCGCCCCGGTCCTGCCACCAGCGCCACAGCCTCAGCCACGGCGTCCCGCACGCGCGGTTGGCGTTGCGCAGCCAAGCCCGTTCGGCGGCCTCCCCGGCGGCGGTGGCGCCGATCGCGTCCGCGAGCCGGGCGGAGAACTCGTCCCGCGCCTCCTCACTGAGCCCCGTCCGCCGGTGCGCGGCGTACACCGGCCGCAGCCGCCATCCCGCGGCGTCCATGTCGGCCGCGATCCGGCGCGCCGCGGCCCCACGCTCCGCCACGAACTGGCCGAGCGCCTCGCGCAGATCACCCACACCGTCCCCGGTGAGCGCGGACAACGCGAGCACCATAGCGCCCGGTTCACCATGCTCGCCCAGCGCGATGCCGTCCTCGTCCAGCAGCCGCCGCAGATCGTCGAGAACCTGGTCGGTGGCCTCGCCGGGCAGCCGGTCGACCTGGTTGAGGACGATGAACATGATCTCCGCGTGCCCCGCCATCGGCCGCAGATAGCGCTCATGCAGCACGGCGTCGGCGTACTTCTCCGGGTCGACGACCCAGATGACCGCATCGACGAGCGCCAGGACCCGGTCGACCTGCTCGCGGTGCGCGACGGCCGCCGAGTCGTGGTCGGGAAGGTCGACCAGGACGAGTCCGCGCAGTTGCCCGTCCGCCGCCGCGCTCTGCGCCGGGCGGCGTCGCAGCCGGGGCGGGATGCCGAGCCGGTCGATGAGGCCGGCCGCGCCGTCGCTCCAACTGCACGCGAGGGGCGAGGCGGTCGTCGGCCGTCGTACGCCCGTCTCCGAGATGGTCACTCCGGCCAGGGCGTTGAACAGCTGCGACTTGCCGCTGCCCGTGGCGCCGGCGATGGCGACGACGGTGTGCTGCCCCGAGAGCCTGCGTCGCGCCGCCGCCTCGTCGAGCACCCGGCCCGCCTCGGCGAGCGTCTTGCCGTCGAGCCGCGCGCGCGAGAGCCCGACCAGCTCGCGCAGCGCGTCGAGCCGGGAGCGCAGCGGCCCGTCGTAGGCGAGCGGCATCACCAGTGGTCCACCGGAGGCCCGGGGTTCCACGACGGCGGGCTGCTCCGCGGCGGGCGTGTCACTGACCCGCCGAGCGATCAGCCCGTCGTCCCAGGCGGCCCCGGATTCCGCACCGGACGAGGAGTCCGCACGCGGAGAGGATTCCGCGCGGGACGCCGACTCCGCCCGAATCGGGGAGGGAGAAGGTGCCGGAGCCGACGGAGCCGACGGAGCCGGAGAAGAGGACGCCTTCCGAAAGGGTGTCGCGATACGAGACCGGGACTCCACCCGGGACGACGACTCCTTGCGCGAGCTACGGGAGTCAGCCTCCTTGCGTGCGGGCACCCCTTTGCCGGGCGAGGACTCCGCGGCGGACGAAGCCTCCGTACGAGACGAGGCCCTGGCACGCGTACGGGGCGACGACTGCGTACCGGGCGGGGTCTCCGTACGAGAGGCCGATGACGTACGACGCGCGGTGCCACCCCCATCGGGGCCGCTGGGGTAGGAGGGACGTACGCGCGCGTGGGCGGCGCCGCCTTCTTTCGCATCCACGCGCGCGTGGGCGTCCCTACGGTCGTCCTCGCCGCCCGAGTCACTCGTGTCACCCGATTTGCTCGAGCCACTCGACCCGCTCGAGTCATCCGATGCGTCCACAGTCACCCGAGTGGCGTCGTCTTCGAGGCCCGGCTTCACGTCCGCGCTCGCGCCGGTGGCACCCTCACGGTCCTCCACGCGCGCGTGCTCGTCGTCGCTCGTCGGGTCCTCCTGCTTCCCGCGTTTCGTCCAGAGCACGCGCTGGTACGGCCCTTCGGTCGGGGCGGTCGCGGAGTCCGCGTTCTCGCCGGGCTGTCCGGCCGCGCGGTCCGGTTCGGCTGTGCGGCCGTCTTCGGGGGCGGCATCCGCAGAAGTGGGCTCCATGGGGGCGTTCTCGCGCTCCGCGTAGTCGGTGGTGGCGCTGTCCTTCGGGCGGTCGACGTGTTCCGTCTGGTCCTGTTCCGTTTGGTCGTGGTCAGTGACGGCAGTCACCGGTCACCTCTCCTTCAGCAGTACGGACAGCGCGGCGATGAGTTCGGCCTGGGGCTCCGCATGGACTTCCAGCGCGTCCAGCGGCGCGAGTCGACGCTCGCGCTCGTTGTGCATCACCCGGTCCAGGTGCTCGGCGAGCAGCCGCCCGGCCCGGTCACGCAGCCGCAGCGCCCCGTGCGCCCCGATCCGTTCGGCGAGCCCCTCCCCCGCGGACCGCGCCCGTCGGGCCCCCAGCAGGGCCGTGGCGACGAGGGCGGCGACGACTTCGGGGTCGGGGACGACACCGCTGCGCTCGACGTCGCTGACCTCGTCCTCGGCGTACTCCTCCAACTCGCGCCGCCAGCGCCGTACGGCCATTCCGATGCGGTGTTCGACGTTCGCCGACCTGGTGTCACGGCCCATCAGCTCGGGCGCGTCGGCGGCCGGTTCGCGCCGCCAGGCGTCATCGACCCGCTCGTCGGCGGCGGTGACGGCGCACAGCAGCAGGGTGGTCAGGCTCTCCACCAGCGAGTCGAGGAGTTCCCCGGCGGAGCAGTCCAGCGGAAAGGCACGCCAGCGCTTGAGGGCGTCGCCCGCGAGCACGGCTCCGGACTGGAGCCGGGCACGCACGCGCGCGTACTCGCTGTCGTACGCCGATTCGACGGCGGCGGTGAGTCGCAGCGCCGCCGCGTACTGGGCGGCGGCGGCACCGGCGAGCTCGGGCATGCGGGACTTGAGGGAATCGAGCAGTCCGTAGGCCGTACGGGCCATGGCGTGTTGCCGTGCCGACGGGTCCTGGGCGTGTTGCACGAGCCAGTTGCGCAGCTGCGCCACCGCCGTCGCCGGCAGCAGCCCGCCGCCCCAGGCGGACTCGGGCAGTTCGGGCACGGTGAAGCGGGGTACGTCGCCGAGGCCGGCCTTGGTGAGGAGGGCCCCGTACTGCCGTGACACCTCGGAGACGACCTGGTGGGGAACCCTGTCCAGGACGGTCACCAGGGTTGCGTCGTACTCCTTGGCGGTGCGCAGAAGGTGCCAGGGGACGGCGTCGGCGTACCGGGCGGCCGTCGTGACCATGACCCAGATGTCGGCCGCGCAGATCAGTTCGGCGGCGAGGGCGCGATTGTCGCCGAGCAGGGAGTCGATGTCGGGCGCGTCGAGGAGAGCGAGCCCGGGGGGCAGCGTGTCGGCGGTCTCGAGCCGCAGCACGCGCGCGGAGTCGTCGTCGGGCAGCATCAACTCCTCGGCCGGATCGTGGTCGGGCACCCATACGCGCGTCAGGTCGGGCAGTACGCGCATCCCGCTGAACCAGTGATGGTCCTCCGGATGGCACACCAGCACCGGGGTCCGCGTCGTCGGCCGCAGTACGCCCGCCTCGGTCACGCGTCTGCCCACGAGGGAGTTGACGAGCGTCGACTTGCCGGCGCCGGTGGATCCGCCCACCACCGCGAGCAAGGGCGCTTCGGGCTCCTTCAAGCGGGGCACCAAATAGTCGTCGAGCTGCGCGAGCAGTTCGTCGCGGTTGGCACGCGCGCGTGGGGCCCCCGCCAGGGGCAGCGGGAAGCGTGCGGCGGCGACACGGTCGCGCAGGGCGGAGAGTGCGTCGAGCAGCTGAGGCCGTACGTCCAAGGTCACCACATGCGAAGAATGCCCAATTTTAGGGGAATTCTGAAGCATATGAGCATGTCTGCGCGCCGATGGAACACAAGGGACGGAAGGGGTGACTGGGACACGGGCACAGTCCAGGCATAACGAGTGCACAACACCCGGTACGCAGGAGGCCAAAATCGGTGCACGATTCGTACCTGCCTGCGATTATCAGGACCGCTTCACCGAACCTCCACATCGAGCCACGGAGGCGAAGCAACAGGGACATGGACACGGGAGCCCTATCCTTGTCCCCGGCAACGTCACGGATCAGCCCACACCCGGGCACCACGAACGAGGCCACCACACCGGCCCCCGTAGCTCAGTGGATAGAGCAGGCGCCTTCTAAGCGCTTGGCCGCAGGTTCGAGTCCTGCCGGGGGCGCCCAGTCTCCGCCCTCCTTCGGGAGGGCGTTTTTGCTGTTCAGAGCGGGTATCGCGCTACATGACGAAGCCCCAGACGCTCCCCTAGCGATCAAGGGAAGAATCCGGGGCTGTCCGGCTGTCACCGGGTTTCTGCGGGTCGCCGTGTCGAATACGTGTCGACGTTCTTGGGCGAAGATCAACCAGCGTCGGGCAGCTCGGGGAGGTCTCCGGCAGCCTCAAGGCGCTTCTTCAGGTCCGAGAGTTGCCCGTCGACGCACCGGGCGTAGGTGGCGAGGAGCACCGGCACGCTGTTCCCAGCCCATTCCGCTACCTGCGCGGGCGGAATCCCATCGTTGAGCCACTTGGTCAGGCGAGTGTGCCGGATGTCGTAGACACGCTTCCCGGTCGGCGAGTCGAAAACGTGCGGCGCCAGGACAGCGCGCCGAGCGCTGCGCCATGCCCGACGGATAACGGAGCCCGCGAGGATGCCGCCGTTCTCGCCCTGGAACAGAAGATCACCCGGCTTGAGCTCTTCGTCCTCGATGTGCTGCCGCAGGATGCGCGTCAGGGCGGGATGCCCCGGCACCGTACGCGTGTCCCCTTCGGCGCGGCCCTTTAGATCACGCTGCTCGTGGATCTCGCCCGTATCGGTCCACTGCTTCCCGACTTCCGGAGTCGCGGTGTGGATCATCAGTTCACACCAGTGGTCATCGGCGTCGATGTCGGGCAGGCTCACGTCCCGCACGCGCATGGCTACGGCCTCTTCGGGGCGTGGTCCGCAGTAGTACAGCGTGGCGAAGAAGGCATGCAGTCGCTTGCCGCCGCGGGACCGTCGACGGATCCAGTCGAGGAGCACCGCCGCCTGGTCGGAGTTCATCAAGCTGCGCTTGTCCACGGCATTGGTCGTCTTGGTGGCGGTCGTCACCTCCTTGCCCTTCGGAAGGGGGTTGGTCCGCAGGATCCGCCGCCTGATGGCGTACCTCATGACGACGTTGAGGATGCGGCGATGCCGCTTGCGGGACCAGGCCGCCGCCTGCTTGCCGTCGAGCCGGGTGTCGATGGCCTGTAGGACATCATCGACCTTCTCGGGGTCCTCCCAGGCCGAGACGGGAAGGGAGTTCCGCTCAACCCATCTGAGGATGGTCACCACGTCCCGCGGTGCTTCCGATCGGCGGTTGGCGTTGAACGCCCACTCACGCAGGGCTGTCCGCACGGCCACGGGATTGAACTGGCTGGGCTGTGCGCGGAGCAGTGCGAGAGTGGTTGCCGTGAGCGTCTTGGCGGTGTTCTTTCGACTGTTGCCGCCAAGTTGAGACCACCGGGCATCCACGTATTGAACGGCGAACTTGTACCAGCTCATTGCCGCCGACTTGGAGCGATGAGACACCGGCAGCCCAGTCACGATGACGAACGCTTCGCCCTTGCCGGCGGCTTGGATCAGTTCAGAGCGGAAGCCCTCAGCGAGCGCAATCGTGTCGAACGGCTCGCGCCAGCGCTTCCCAGCGACCACCCAGCGCACCGTGTACGTGGTCTTCCGAGCACCCTTGTACGTGAGGATCTTGTAGACCTTGACGTCATACGTCGTCTCCATCAGGCGACGTCCTCCCGGTCATCGAGCCAGTTGTCGAGGTCGGTCCGCCGGATCCTCAGGTCACCGTTCGGGAGCTTGATGCAGCGGGGTGCGCGTCGCTTGGCACGCCAGTCGTAGAACGTCGAACGCGAGACGCTCAGTTCGTCGCAGACCTCAGCAAGGGTGAGCATGGTCCGCGATCGGACGGCGGCCGTCATGTTGTGCTCCCTTCGCTGACCAGGGCGTCGCGGGCGGCTTCGCGGTTGAGTTGGAGACCGCGGGCGATCGTGGCGGCGAGGGTGGATTCGCCGGGGGTGTGGCCGTGGCCGGCGTACTGCCAGGAGGCGAGGACGAGCACGGTGTCCGGTTCGTGGCCGTCGAGGCCGAGGGCTTCGCGTTCTTGGGCGGCGCGGTAGTCGGCGCGGATCTGTCGTAAGACGCTGAGGGTGGTGGAGTAGCGGCGGGACTTGGAGCTGAAGTGGCCGCGGAAGCCGAGCATGTGTGCCCATGCGGTCAGTCGGCGGTCCGGGTAGGCCGGATTGAGGTCGAAGCAGGCTTCGATGAGGCGGCGGGGGTGGTCGGGCAGGCCGAGGAGGGCGGCGGCTTCGCGGTTGCCGATGCGCCGATCGACGGTGCCGGTGTTCTCGGCGGCTTTAGTGGCGTACTTGGCGACGTAGGAAGCCACGGCCTGTTCTGTGATCTCGGAGTCGTCGCCGAATGCCTTGATGGGGCGTACGTCGAGCTGCCGGCCCCAGCGCAGGCGCCAGCCGTGGGGGAAGCCGGCGGCTTCGCGCGCGGGGACCTCGATGGTGACGTAGGGGTGTGCGACGGTGTCATGAATGGCCTGGGTAAGTAGTTCGGTGCTCGCCCATGAGGGTGGTGCGGTGTCGGGGCCGTCGGGTCCGTCGATGCGGATCACGGCGTGGAAGTGGACGGCGCCGCGCTTTTGGAATTCCGCGACCTTGCCGTACGACAGGCGGGCGACCTCTTTGAACGCCTTTTGTGTGATGCCGACGTGGGCGGCGATCTCGCGGCGCAGCCGGTTGACGAAGCGGTGCCAGAGGTCGCCGGCGTGGTTGTTGAACAGCACTGCTCCGGCGTAGTCGTACGAAGTGGGATCGAGCGGTGTGCCGAGTGCCGGGTCGTCGTCGCGGTGGGCGTTACCGCAGCGGCAGGCGCCGTGTGTGGGCTGGTTGTGGACTGGCCCGAAGGACGGGGCGGTGAGGGTGGCGAAGACGCGGGGCCGGTTGCGGATGGTGGCGGGGATCTCGTGGCGGGTGTCGCCGACGAGTCCGGCGCGGATGAGGCGGTAGGTGTCGCCGGCGTAGGTCCAGGCGCAGGACGGGCAGCGGGAGGCGCGGCGGTTGCCGCAGGCGATGCGCAGCCGGCCGCCCGGTTCGGTGTCGGTGTTGTAGTTCCGCAGTGTCTCGCCGGTGGTCTTGTCTTTGGTGATGGACCAGCCGGTGAGGTGGATCGGGTCGGAGCAGCCGCCTGTGCGCTTGATTTGGTCCTGCCAGCGGTCGAAGCCGGGAGATGAGGCCACCCGCAGCATGTCGCCGAGGGTGGCCTCATCCAGACCGGCAGCCAGGGTGGCGGTGTCGGTCATGCAGCCACCGCCCAGTCCGAGGTGCGGAAGCGGCGGGCGGGCAGGGTTCCGGTGCCGTGGCAGCCCGAGCAGTGGGTCGTGATGGTGCGCAGGTGGCCGTGGCGGTCGCGTCCGCCGAGGGTGACCTTGACGGAGGCGAAGCCGTCGCAGTCCTGGCAGATCCGCGGGATGTTGATGGTGGCCGGGATAGTGCCGGTCATGATGGAGGTTCCTTCCGGTTCAGTGGATCGGGCAGGAACGGCGCCCGGAGCGGACGAGACTTGGCGGTTGACGCCGCTCCGGGGGCCGGTCAACGTCGCTTCGCGTCGGAGGCGAGCAGGGAGCGCAGGACGACGGCGCACACGGCGACCGAGGCTCCGGTGATGGCGACCGCGAGGAGCATGGAGACCAGCACGGCGCCGACGACGAGGACCACGGCGGTGCCGCCACCGACGAGGGCGATCACGGTGCCGGGGGTGAGCTGGACCACCGACCGGGACGGTGCCGGCGCCAGCGGGGCGGGCGGCGGGGTCTGGGCGGCCGGGACGACGGCGGTCGGTTCGACCACGGCGGGCGGGGCGGTGTGGCCGGTAGGGGTGGGCATGGTCGGGATCTTGGGGCGGAGCATCGGTCAACTCCCTTCCGGAGGTGGTTACTTGACGAACGGGTCGATGGTCGGGGCGAGCAGGCTGCCGGCGAGGATGTAGCCGCCGATGAGCAGGACGAGCACGAGCCACAGGGGCGGGCGGACGAGCTTGACGCCGACCACGGCCAGGCAGGCGATGAAGAACCACAGCGGCACGGACATGGCGTTAGCTCCCTCGGTTCTCGTACTTGCTCTTGATCCGGCAGCGGTGGCCCTTGGCCGCGACGCAGACGGCGCCGTAGCTGGAGTACTCGGCCGACCAGCCGCACTGGTCGGCGGTGCAGGAGGCGATGAAGCCCTTCTCGCCATCCCGGGTGAGGGCGCGGCCGATCTCCACGGGGCCGTACCGCACGAGGCGCTGGAAGAGGAAACCCATGGCTTCAAGTCCTTTCTAAATCAGTCGAGTTGGGCGGCAATGGCGTCCGCCATGGCGGGTGGGACGTTGAGGCGGGCGCGCAGGGTGTCGAGGTCGATCGGCGATCCGGTGCGGGCCTGGTGGTCGTCGGCGAGCCGGCGAGCGTGCGCAACGAGCGCCGGAGGGGCCTGGATAGCGGGAGCCGCAGGGGCTTCGGGCAGGGCCGGAGTCGGTTCGGCGGCGGGGATCGGCTCGGGTTCGGTGCCCGGCTCGGGGTCGCGGGTCACTGTGGCCTGCTCAGGTGCGTCCGAGGCGTGGTCGTGGTCGCCGGGTGCCGGGCGGGGTGTGGGGCTGTGGGCGAGCAGGGTGCCGCCGAGGAAGGCGAGCGCGGGCCAGCCGGCGACGCCGAGGCGGAGCAGGGCGGGCGGGTGTTCCATGTCGAGGAAGCCGGCGGTGGCGACGTTCGCGCCGAGCGAGGCGACCAGGGCGACCAGGAACCAGCACCAGGCCAGCCGGGAGGGGCCGTCCGAGCGCAGCCGGCGCCACGCGGCCACGAGCAGCAGGTCGACGGAGACCGGGTATGCCCAGGCTTTCCAGCCGGTCTGTCCAGCAGCGGCGGCGAGGTCGTGCAGGTGGGCGAAGGACAGCGCACCGGCGATCACAGCCTGTACGAGGACGGCATCCGGGCGGATCTGGCGGCTCATGGTTCTTCACCTCCTTCAAGGGGGTTGGGGCCAGGGCGGGGCGGGGATCGAGTCCAGCCGCCCAGCCCCGGCGGGGATTAGTCGGTGACGGCTTCGCCAGAACCCCAGCAGGTCAGGCAGAGGCCCGTCTGGTGGTCGTCGGTGATGCGGCCCTTGCGGTTGCCGACCTTCACGGCTTCGGTGATCTCACCGTGGCCTTCGCAGTCCGGGCACTTCGCAGGCTTCGGCGGAGCCGACTTGCGGCGGGTGGCCGGCTTCTTCGCGGCGGTCACGGCGTCCACCCCTCGCCGGGGTACTCCGGGCCGTCGGTGGGGTCGTAGCCGGGCGGGAAGGTGCCGGGCGGAGGCTCCGGCAGCGACGCGGCCAGGCACGGGCCGACGGCTTCGACGAAGTCCAGGTCGGCACCCGGGGTGTCGGCGTAGAGGGCGAGTCGACCGAGCATCGCCACGGTGAGGACGAAGTCCTCGCAGTTCGGGCACATGGCGGGTGATCTCCTTCTTCGGGCATGGCTCGGGTAGGGACCTGGCGCGAGGCGGTCGCGCCGACCGGATGGGGCAAGGTGGGATTAGGCGGCTTCGGTGAACGGTTCGACCGTCGCGGGCGCCTCGACCGGGTCGAGGTCGAGCACGGGCCGGAAGCGTGCCAGCTCCGGGATGTCCGGGGTGAGGCCGGCGTGCCTGTTGCAGGCGGTCACGGCTTCCCGCATCGACGTGTGCGGGGCGCGGATGCGGGTCCAGTCGCCGTTGGAGTGGCCGACCACGGCCATGCCGGGCCGGTCGTTGCGGATCTGCGTGGCGGCGAACACCGCGTGCGGGGACACGTCGCCGAACGCCAT
>NZ_JBIMKE010000053.1:0-16133 GCF_043673425.1 Streptomyces sp. M41
GGCGGTTGGGCCTTGATGAGTGGTGCGGTTCTTGACGCCGGCCGCTGCGGGCGGACACCCCCCACCCCGGCCCCTTCTCGCCGTACGCGGCTGCACCGCCGTACGGGGTGCGCGCCGGTCGTGGCGTGCTTGCGCTGTCGGCGGCTGACCCGTCGTACGGGGTGCCCCCCCACGCCGTGGGCGTGCTCGCCGTCGACGGCTTGCCCGCCGCGGGGGCGGGCCGTGCTGTCAGTCCTCGCCGTAGCGGGGGTCCACCGTCTCCGGTGTCAGGCCCAATAGCTCGGCCACCTGTTCCACGACCACCTCGTGGACCAGTGCCGCTCGCTCGTCGCGGCCCTTGGTGCGGATCTCCACCGGGCGGCGATAGATGACCACCCGCGCGGGGCGGCCCTCGCGGGCGGCGATGGTGCCGCCCAGGGGGACCGCCTCGTCGTTCCAGGTGTGGCCGGGGCCGTCCAGGCGGGGGACCTCCAGGACCAGGAAATCGATGTCGGCGAGCTGTGGCCAGCGGCGTTCGAGGCGTTCCACCGAGTCCTGCACCAGGTCGGCGAAGGCGTCCGCGCGGCTCGCGGCGAGGGGGACCTGGGGCGGTGCGATGGGGCCGCGCATACCCCGGCCGTGGCGATCACGGCGGCGGGGCCCGGGGCCGACGGCACGGGGCGGTACAGGGGTGTCCATCACTGGTGAAGGGTAGTCCCCGCGCGGGCCGCATGGCGGATCCCAGGGGTGTGGTCCGGGTGACCTCCACCCGTCGGCACGGCATGTCGGCGGATGACCATTCCAGCCAAGGTTGGGCTCGTTTCCGTATCTCTCCGAGACCGGTGAGCTCGAGGTTATTGATGTGGTTTGTGCCGAGTGGTGACCGGTTTCGGAGGGGGGTCGGATCTTGCAAGAAGGTTCCCGCGCAGGTCAGTGGCTTGAGGTGAAAGGGGCGTGTGGGGTGTTTCACAACACGACACGGTGGGGTGACCTGGGGGAGAGTCGTCGCGGCCCGCTCAAGAGTGCGGTACCGTCCAACGTCGTGAGCCCTGTACGTCGCTGTTCGCGCACCGCTTGCGGCCGTCCCGCCGTAGCGACGCTGACGTACGTCTACGCCGACTCGACCGCGGTCCTCGGCCCGCTCGCCACCTACGCCGAACCCCACTGCTACGACCTGTGCGCCGAGCACTCGGAGCGCCTGACCGCCCCTCGTGGGTGGGAGGTCGTACGGCTGTTGGACGGCTCGGCTCCGGCCCGTCCGAGCGGGGACGACCTGGAAGCGCTTGCCAACGCCGTGCGTGAGGCGGCGCGTCCGCAGCAGCGGGCGGCCGAGGCCGGGGGCGGTGGAGCACGTGCGGCCGACCCGATGGAGGTCGCGCGGCGGGGCCATCTGAGGGTGCTGCGTTCTCCCGACAACTGACCTGCGACTGCTGGGCGGTTGGTTCTTGTGTGGTGCAACTCGCCGACATCGGCGCTGCCCTGGCCGGCGCGCGCAGCGAGGACCTGGACCTACGCTCCGTACGCGTTGATCGTCGGAATGGGCCGCGGCCGTGCACGAGTTGCGGTTCGCCGTCCTGACCGTGATCGCATGCTTCATGAACCTCTCCGGACAGGCCGCTGTCGCCGCACTCCTGGCCGTCGCCAAAAGTGCGCTGTGGGTCCACTCCGTGGGCGCACAGCGCACTGTCGGTGAGGGCGGGTAGTTTGGGGTGACCGACAGAACTTTCAGGAGGGTTGGCCGTGGCTGCTGATCTGTCACAGCTCGTGAAGGCGTACGACGTACGCGGCGTCGTCCCGGACCAGTGGGACGAGCCGCTGGCCGAGCTCTTCGGGGCCGCCTTCGTACAGGTGACCGGCGCGAGCGCGATCGTGATCGGCCACGACATGCGCCCCTCGTCGCCCGGCCTGTCCCGCGCCTTCGCGCGCGGCGCGGCGGCCCAGGGCGTCGACGTCACCGAGATCGGCCTGTGCTCGACGGACCAGCTGTACTACGCCTCGGGCGCGTTCGACCTCCCCGGTGCGATGTTCACGGCCTCGCACAACCCGGCGCAGTACAACGGCATCAAGATGTGCCGCTCCGGCGCGGCCCCCGTCGGCCAGGACACCGGCCTCGCGCAGATCCGTGAACTGGTCGAGGGCTGGACCGAGTCGGGTGCGCCGGCACCGACCGCCCGGACGGGCACGATCACGCAGCGCGACACGTTGAAGGACTACGCGTCCCACCTGCGTTCCCTCGTCGACCTGACCTCCATCCGCCCCCTGAAGGTCGTCGTCGACGCGGGCAACGGCATGGGCGGCCACACCGTCCCCACGGTCTTCGCCGGCCTGCCCCTCACCCTCGTCCCGATGTACTTCGAGCTCGACGGCACCTTCCCGAACCACGAGGCGAACCCGCTGGACCCGGCGAACATCGTGGACCTCCAGCAGCGGGTCCGCGAGGAGTCCGCGGACCTCGGCATCGCCTTCGACGGCGACGCCGACCGCTGCTTCGTCGTCGACGAGCACGGCGCCCCGGTCTCCCCGTCCGCCATCACCGCCCTGGTCGCCTCCCGCGAACTCGCCAAGCACGGCGGCAAGGGCACGATCATCCACAACCTGATCACGTCCTGGTCGGTCCCGGAAGTCGTGAAGGAGAACGGCGGCACGCCGGTCCGCACCCGCGTCGGCCACTCCTTCATCAAGGCCGAGATGGCGAAGTCCGGTGCGATCTTCGGCGGCGAGCACTCCGCCCACTACTACTTCCGTGACTTCTGGAACGCCGATACGGGCATGCTGGCCGCCCTCCACGTCCTGGCGGCCCTCGGCGGCCAGGAGGGCCCGCTGTCCGAGCTGGTCGCCCAGTACGACCGCTACACCGGCTCCGGCGAGATCAACTCCACGGTCGCCGACCAGGCGGACCGCCTCGCCGCCATCAAGGCTACGTACGCGGGCCAGGACGGCGTGGAACTGGACGAGCTCGACGGCCTGACGGTGACCGCCGCCGACTGGTGGTTCAACGTCCGCCCGTCCAACACGGAGCCGCTGCTCCGCCTGAACGCGGAGGCCCGCGACGAGGCGACGATGGCGAAGGTGCGGGACGAGGTGCTGGGCATCATCCGGGCCTGAGCGGCTCCCGAGGGGCGGGGCCGGTGGGCCGGCGGCCTCTGGGGGGCGGGACGGGCCCCCGAGGGAGCGGAACCGGATGGGGCGGCACCGTACGGGCGGAATCGCACTGGGCCGGACGCGACGGAGGCGTAGGGGCTTGGGGCGAGATCCCTGGCGGAGAACCGCTGGCGGGAGATCCTGGCGGAACCGCTGGCGGGGATCCGCTGGCGGGGGATCTCCTGGTGGATCCCCTGATGGGAGATCCCCTGATGGGAGATCCCCTGGTGGGAGATCCCTGGCGGGCGAACTCCCGGTGGGCGAACTCTCGACGGGCGAACCCCGGGTGGGAAATACTCCCGACGCCGATCGCCCCACCGCCCGAACCCCTGTTCAGGCCCACGCCCCGAACCCGCCCAACCCCGGCACCCCGCCCCCTCCGGCGGTACGCTGACCAGGCACATCCGCACACACGCACGTACCTCACAAACCACCCCAGAAGGGACCCCCGCCATGCCGCTGGAAGCCGGCCTCCTGGAGATCCTCGCCTGCCCGGCCTGTCACGCCCCGCTCAAGGAGCAGGACGCCGAGCTGATCTGCACCGGCCAGGACTGCGGCCTCGCGTACCCCGTCCGCGACGGCATCCCCGTCCTGCTCGTGGACGAGGCCCGCCGCCCGGCCTGACGGGCCCCGGCCGCCGCCGACCCCGGCCACCGCCACTGGCCCCCGGCACCACCGTCATCGGCCGTTGGCCACCGGCGACCGGCTTCGGCGACCGGCCTCGACGGGCGGACTCGGCTCGGCTCGGACGCCACGACGGCCGACGCCGACACCGGGCCGCAGGCGAGCCGAGCGCACCCCTGGGACCCCCGCAAGACCCCGACCCACCCGCCCCGGCGATCGGAGGCTCCCGCCCATGCTCGACGAATCGCTGCTCGACACGCCGGAGGCGCTCGCCGAGGCCGACCAGCGTGCCCTGCTCCGCGGCGCGGCCGAAGCCGGCGCCCGCGTCCGCACCGCCGCCCGGCACGCCGTCGAGGCCGGCGTCCACGACCTCAAACCCGACGGCCGCCCCCGCGCCATCCTCATCGCGGGTCCCGGCGCCGCCGCCATCTGCGCAGCCGACCTCCTCGGCACGCTCGCCGGCGCCACCAGCCCGGTCACCCGGCTGGCCCCCACCGGTGTCGCCCCCGCCGCGGGCGCCCTGCGCTGGGAACTGCCCGGCTGGGCCGGCTCCGTGGACCTGCTGCTGATCGCCACGCCCGACGGCACCGAACCGGGCCTGTCCCTGCTCGCCGAGCAGGCGTACCGCCGCGGCTGCACGGTCGTCGCCGTGGCCCCCACCGGCACCCCGCTCACCGAGGGGGTACACGGCAACCACGGGCTGTTCGTGCCGATGGCGACCGCTCCGTACGAGCAGGACGAGGCCCTTACCGCCTCCTCCCCCGGCGTCCTGTGGGCGCTGCTCACCCCGCTCCTGGCGCTGCTCGACCGCACCGGGATGCTCTCCGCCCCGTCCGACGCCCTGGAGAAGGTCGCCGACCGCCTCGACCTCGTCGCCGAACGCTGCGGCCCCGCCATCGCGACCTACAGCAACCCCGCGAAGACCCTGGCCGCCGAACTCTCCGACACCCTCCCGCTGATCTGGACCGAGGGCGTCTCCGCCGGCCCGGCAGGACGCCGTTTCGCCGCCGCGCTCGCCGAACTCTCCGGCCACCCGGCCCTGGTGGCCGAACTGCCCGAGGCCCTCGCCTCGCACAGCGCCCTCCTCGCTGGGCCGCTCGCGGCGAGCGCCGACCCCGACGACTTCTTCCGCGACCGCGTGGAGGAGCCTCCCGCCCTGCACGCGCGCGTGGTGCTGCTTCGCGACCGCCCGATGGGTGGTCTCACCGCCGCGCCCGCGGCCCGTGACCTGGCCCTGAGCCACGACACGCCGATCAGCGAACTGGAACCGGATGAGGGCGGCGAGCTGGAGACCCTCGCGGAACTGATCGCCATCACGGATTTCGCCGCCGTTTACCTGGCGCTCGCCTCGGGAGCCTGATCTATCCCGGGACGCCGTGAGCGCCGTACGGACTGGGAACCCGGCAGCCGGACGCCACGAACCGGCGCCGCCCCAGGCGGACGACGTCCCACCGAAGACCGGACGAGAACCCGCATCCCGGACAGAGAGCAGACAGAGAACCGCATGGACCGCCTCGACAACACCGTCCGCCCCTACGCCTGGGGTTCCACCACCGCGATCCCGAAGCTCCTCGGCGTCGAACCGACCGGCGAACCGCAGGCGGAGATGTGGATGGGCGCGCACCCGGGCGCCCCCTCGCGCACCGAGCGCGGCACGCTGGTCGAGGTCATCGAGGCCGACCCGGAGCGCGAGCTGGGCGCGGCGGCCGTGGCGAAGTTCGGTCCCCGCCTGCCCTTCCTGCTCAAGATCCTCGCCGCCGGAGCCCCGCTCTCCCTCCAGGTGCACCCCGATCTCGAGCAGGCGAAGGAGGGGTACGAGGACGAGGAGCGTCGCAACATCCCGGTGGACGCCGGCCACCGCAACTACAAGGACGCCAACCACAAGCCCGAACTGATCTGCGCGCTCACCGAGTTCGACGGCCTGTGCGGCTTCCGCGACCCGGTCCGGGCCGCCGACCTGCTGGAGGGCCTCGGCATCGACTCCCTCAAGCCGTACGTCGACGTCCTGCACGCCCACCCCGAGGACGCGGCCCTGCGCGAGGTGCTCACCGCGATCCTCACCGCCGACCCGGACGACATGGCCCACACCGTCGCCGAGGCCGCGGCGGCCTGCTCCCGCCTCGGCGGCGACTACGCCCCCTACGCCGACATCGCCCACCACTACCCGGGCGACCCCGGCGTCATCGCCGCGATGCTCCTCAACCACGTCCGACTCCAGCCCGGCGAGGCCCTGTTCCTCGGCGCCGGCATTCCGCACGCCTACCTCAGCGGCCTCGGCGTCGAGATCATGGCCAACTCCGACAACGTCCTGCGCTGCGGTCTGACCCCCAAGCACGTCGACGTCCCCGAACTCCTGCGCATCGTCCGTTTCGAGGCCGGCGACCCGGGCGTGCTGCGCCCGGAGGCGACCCCGGACGGCGAGGAGGTCTACGAGACCCCGATCGACGAGTTCCGGCTGTCCCGCTTCGTCCTCCCCGAGGGCACCACCGCCCACGACCTCACGCGCGCCACCCCGCAGATCCTGCTCTGCACGGCGGGCGCCGTCCGCGCCGGGGAACACGACCTGACCCCCGGCCGGTCGGTCTTCGTCCCGGCGGGTGAAAAAGCCGAAGTGTCCGGTGCCGGTACGGTCTTCCGGGCCACGGTCGTCGCCTGACCGAGGCTTCGCACGACCCGGCGAGCCATTGTCGTACCGGGCTGCAACAATGGCCCACCGGCAAAGGACGGGCAAAGCCGACCGGGGTGCGCAAGCTCCTCGCTGCGACGCCCGGACGGCGTCCGTACACAAGCCACGAAGCCTCTGAAGCCAGGGAAGCCAGGGAAGCAATGAAGCGCCTCCAAGGCATCTTGAGCCCCCAAGGCATCTGAAGGCTCCGCAGGTTGAAAGCTCCGCAGGCTCCGAAGTCGAAGGGACAACGCGACACATGAGCGCGTCAGGCGGTACCAAGGCGATCGTGGCGGCACTCGCCGCCAATCTCGCGATCGCGGCAGCGAAGTTCGTCGCGTTCGCGTTCAGCGGCTCGTCGTCGATGCTCGCCGAAGGCGTGCACTCGCTCGCCGACTCCGGCAACCAGGCCCTGCTGCTGGTCGGCGGCAAGAAGGCCAAGCGCGAGGCGACCCCGCAGCACCCCTTCGGCTACGGCCGCGAGCGCTACATCTACGCCTTCCTCGTCTCGATCATCCTGTTCTCGGTCGGCGGCATGTTCGCCCTGTACGAGGGCTACGAGAAGATCAAGCACCCGCACGAGATCGAGCACTGGTACTGGCCGGTCGGCGTTCTCGTCTTCGCGATCATCGCCGAGACCTTCTCCTTCCGCACGGCCATCAAGGAGTCGAACGCCCTGCGGGGCAAGAAGTCCTGGAAGGAGTTCGTCCGCCACGCCAAGGCACCCGAGCTGCCCGTCGTGCTCCTCGAAGACCTCGGCGCGCTGGTCGGTCTAATCCTCGCCCTGGGCGGCGTCGGCCTGGCCCTGATCACCGGCGACAGCGTCTGGGACGGCATCGGCACCATCTGCATCGGCGTCCTGCTCGTCCTGATCGCGGTCGTCCTGGCCATCGAGACCAAGTCGCTGCTGCTCGGCGAGTCGGCGGGCCCGGAGGAGACCGAGAAGATCGCCGCAGCCGCCGTCGACGGCGACACGGTCACCCGCGTCATCCACATGCGCACGCTGCACGTCGGCCCCGAGGAACTCCTCGTCGCCGCCAAGATCGCCGTCCAGCGCGAGGCCACGGCGGCCGAGGTCGCCTCCGCCATCGACGCCGCCGAGTCCCGCATCCGCACCGCCGTGCCGATCGCCCGCGCGATCTACCTCGAGCCCGACATCTACAGCGAGGCCGAGGCCGCCAAGGGCCCGGACCGCGAGGCGACCCCCGGCGGCCCGGCGCCGACCGACACCGACCACTGACGTCCCACAGAACGCTGCCCGAACGGCCACCGGGGCCCGCCGAGTCACTCGGCGGGCCCCGGTGGCTTCTACGACCGCCTGTTCAGACCCGCACGGCCGTACGGCGGCGGGTGCGGCACCGCGGCCCGCGCCCGCCGCCGTACGACCACGGCGCCGATACCCGGACCGACCCCGGCCAGCACCAGCAGGACACCGAGAAGCACCGCTGTCCCGAGTAGGGCGGGCACGGCGCGGGCCTCGATCCGCGCCCCCGCATCGTGGACCCCGGAAGCGACCCGCCCCGGTCGCCGGGGAAGGCCCGCGCGTCCCAGGCGTTCCCGCGGTTGCCGCCCAGCATGAACAGCCGCCCCTCCGGGAACCGCACGGCGTAGAAGGCCGTCCCGGAATCCGCGGCCGACGTCCGGGCTCTTCAGATACGGCTCCTGCAGCGGCTCTCCGTTCACACAGACGCGCGTGTCCGCGCCCCCGCCCGCGCCCGCGCCGCACGTCACCTGGTCGCCGCCCACCCCGATGACACGCGCCCTCACCAGCCGGTCGCCGCCGTGCCGGTCCGGCGCCGAGAACCACGGCGTCCCCGCGCCGTACTTCGCTCGCGTCGATCCGCTCGTAGACGGCCCGGTCGTCGCCCGGACCGTACGCCGGCGTCAACCTCGGTATGCGGGCTGCGCCTAGCCGAGCGCCGTCGAGGACACCACGCCTGCCTCACCCGAGCGCAGAGCCCAGCCGACCCGTTCGGGCGCCGCGTGGGTCCGCAGCCGATCGGCGACGGGTGCTGTCGGGGCCCGCGCCCGCTTCCGGACGCGGGCCCACCGGTCGCCACCCGCGACCGAGCCGCCCCCCGACCCGACCCCCCCTCGACCCGCTACCCGACCTCGCGCAGTACCCCGAGCACCGCCGCCGCGTCCGGCGCGGCCAACAGCCGCTCCCGGAACCCGGCATCCATCAACTGGCGTGACAACAGGGCAAGAATCCGCAGATGCTCGTCACCCGCGGCGGCCTCAGGTACGGCGATCATGAACACCAGCCTCGCCTTCGTACCGTCCAGCGAGCCCCACTCGACGCCCTCCGCGGACCGCGCGAAACCGACGACCGGCGCGGTCACCGCATCGGTCTTGGCATGCGGAATCGCGATCTCCTCCCCGAGCCCGGTAGTGCCCTGCGCCTCACGCCGAAGCGCCGTGGCCACGAGCTGGTCCACATCCGCGACCCTTCCGCTGCGCGCCAGCAGTTCGGCCATCTCCCGGATCGCGGACTCCTTGTCCTCGGAGTCCAACGCGACCGTCACCGTCTGCCCAGTGAGGTGACCGGAGAGAACCTCGCCGGCGATGTCACCGCTCTCGGCCTCCGGTTCGTCCGGTCCGGCAGCGGTGCCGTCCGCCCCGCCCTCCGAACGCCCGGACTGAGCGGGCACGGCGGTCACCGCCAACTCGCCCACACCCTCCCGCGCTACGGCACCCCCGGCACCCGGCGCACCGACGCCCGCGCCGACCAGCGCCGGCTCGGATACGGCCGTACCCGAAGCGACGGTCGCCTCCCCGCGCCGCCGGCGCTCACTCACGTCGACCAGGGCGACCGTCGTCAGCGCGGTGACCACCGAGCCGATCACCACGGCCACGAAGAACATCGGTACGCCGCTCACCGCGCCCAGCACCGCCACGATCGGCCCGCCATGCGGCACCGCGTCCTCCACGCCGGCCACCCCGGCGATCGCACCGGCGACCGCGCCGCCGAGCATGTTGGCCGGGATGACCTGCGCGGGCCGCGCCGCGGCGAACGGGATCGCGCCCTCGGAGATGCCGAAGCACCCCATGAACAGCGAGGCGAACCCGGTCTCCCGCTCCTGCTCGGTGTACAGCCGCTTTCGTATCAGCGTGGCCAGGCCCTGCCCCAGCGGCATGACCGGAATCGCCGCCGCGCACATGCCCATGACCGTCTGGTTGCCGGTCGCGATGAGGCCCGCGCCGAACAGGAACGCCGTCTTGTTGACCGGCCCGCCCATGTCGAACGCGATCATGAGCCCCAGAATCGCGCCGAGCAGGATGGCGCTCGTACCGGTCATCCCGCTGAGCCAGTCGGTCAGGTTCTCGAACACCCAGGAGATCGGCTTGCCGATGACGTAGATGAAGAACAGCCCGAGCGCCGTGGTCGCCACGATCGGGATCACGATGATCGGCATGATCGGCTGCGCGAACTTCGGAACCTTGATCTTCTTGATCCACAAGACCAGATACCCGGCGAGGAACCCGGTCACGATCGCCCCGATGAACCCGGCCCCCGCCTTGGAGTCGTACAGCTCACCGGTGTTGGCGATCCAGCCGCCGATCATGCCTGGCACAAGGGCGGGCCGGTCCCCGATGGCGTACGCGATATAACCGGACAGAATCGGCACCATCAGCGTGAAGCCGATGACCCCGATGTTGTTCACGTCCATCCAGAAGGAGTCCTTCGGGATGACCAGACCGCCGGAGGGGTCCGTGTGTCCGCCCAGCGAGAGCGAGATCGCGATCAGCAGCCCGCCGACCACGACGAACGGGATCATGTAACTGACCCCGTTCATCAGCGCCTTGTACCCGACGCTGCGCTCCTTGCCGCCACCGGTGGCAGGGGCCTTGGGGGCGCCCCCTTCCGCATGCACGGGCGCCGACAGCACCCGCTCGATCAGCTGCTCGGGGTGGCGAATGCCCTCGGCCACCCCGACCGTCAGAACCCGCTTGCCGGCGAAACGGCTCAGGTCCACGTCCTTGTCCGCTGCGACGATGACACCGTCCGCATGTTTGACATCGTTGTCATCGAGGACGTTTTCAGCCCCGATGGATCCTTGCGTCTCCACCTTCATGTCGATACCGCGGCTCTCGGCAGCCTGCGCGAGCTTCTCGGCCGCCATGTACGTATGGGCGATGCCGGTCGGGCATGCGGTCACCGCGAGCAGCTTCAACCGCTTCTGCTCGCCACCGCCGCTGCCCGTGGGGGGAGGGCCGGCCGGACTGGTCACGTCGATCTCCTAACGCCTTCGTCATACGGAATCGCCGTCCCGGACGACCCGCAAGATCGATCAGATGTCCCGATCTCCTGGGCATCCTGCACCACGTCGCCCCAAGCTCAAAGCCCCGAAAATTCCTGAACGCCCTGCTTTGCCCCCTCCTGCTGACCGTTCGTTGGTGTCCTGTTATCGCCCCGCACCTCGCACCTCCCCTCGCGACGTCCATGACTCCGTCCATGTCTCCCGTCGCGTGGCTCCCAAGCCATGGCTCCGCTCCACTGCTCTGCTCCACTGCTCTGCTCCATGGCTCCGGTCCATCGCGATCTCCGTCCAATCGCGATCTCCGTCCAATCGCGATCTCCGTCCAATCGCGATCTCCGTCCCATCGCGATCTCCGTCCCATCGCGGCGATCCTCTCGATGGCGCGATCTGT
The DNA here is from genome assembly GCF_043673425.1 of Streptomyces sp. M41. Taxonomy (NCBI): domain Bacteria; kingdom Bacillati; phylum Actinomycetota; class Actinomycetes; order Kitasatosporales; family Streptomycetaceae; genus Streptomyces; species Streptomyces sp. M41. Next base: position 11,063 of record NZ_JBIMKE010000053.1, read on the forward strand.
TCGGAGACGGACTGGGGGCGGCCGGGCCTCCCGGTGTAGCTTGGGACAGAGCCAGACGTCGCTGCTGATGGCGGTCGGGCGGTCCCCGACGGACCGGCCGAGGGAGAGAGGGCCTCCGACGGACTGCGCTGCGCGCACGCGGGCATGCCTGTGTCCTCCTCGGGCACCCCTGTGTCCGCCGCCGCGCAGACCAGCCGTACCCACCCTCGACCCAACCCCGAGGAGCAGCTCGTAATGACGACTGTCGAGAACCGACAGGACTTCAAGGTCGCCGACCTCTCCCTGGCCGACTTCGGCCGCAAGGAGATCACCCTCGCCGAGCACGAGATGCCCGGCCTGATGGCGATCCGCAAGGAGTACGCCGAGGCGCAGCCCCTGGCCGGCGCCCGCATCACCGGCTCCCTGCACATGACCGTGCAGACGGCCGTCCTCATCGAGACCCTGGCCGCCCTCGGCGCCCAGGTCCGCTGGGCCTCCTGCAACATCTTCTCCACCCAGGACCACGCCGCCGCCGCGATCGCCGTCGGCCCGAACGGCACGCCCGACAACCCCCAGGGCATCCCGGTCTTCGCCTGGAAGGGCGAGACCCTGGAGGAGTACTGGTGGTGCACGGAGCAGGCCCTGACCTGGCCGGACAGCCCCACCGGCGGCCCGAACATGATCCTGGACGACGGCGGTGACGCCACCCTCCTGGTCCACAAGGGCGTCGAGTACGAGAAGGACGGCAAGGTCCCGGCCGTCGACACCGCCGAGTCCGACGAGCACCGCGTCATCCTCGAACTCCTGCACCGCACCATCACGGACGGCTCGCAGAAGTGGACCCAGCTGTCCTCCGAGATCCGCGGCGTGACCGAGGAGACCACGACCGGCGTCCACCGCCTGTACGAGATGCAGCGCGACGGCACCCTCCTTTTCCCGGCGATCAACGTCAACGACGCCGTCACCAAGTCGAAGTTCGACAACAAGTACGGCTGCCGCCACTCCCTGATCGACGGCATCAACCGCGCCACCGACGTCCTGATCGGCGGCAAGACCGCGGTCGTCTGCGGCTACGGCGACGTGGGCAAGGGCTGCGCGGAGTCCCTGCGCGGACAGGGCGCCCGCGTGATCATCACCGAGATCGACCCGATCTGCGCCCTCCAGGCGGCGATGGACGGCTACCAGGTCACGACCCTCGACGAGGTCATCGACAAGGCCGACATCTTCATCACCACGACCGGTAACAAGGACATCATCATGGCCTCGGACATGGCCAAGATGAAGCACCAGGCGATCGTCGGCAACATCGGCCACTTCGACAACGAGATCGACATGGCCGGCCTCGCCAAGACCCCGGGCATCGTCAAGGACGAGGTCAAGCCGCAGGTCCACACCTGGACGTACCCCGACGGCAAGGTGCTGATCGTCCTCTCCGAGGGCCGCCTGCTGAACCTGGGCAACGCCACCGGTCACCCGTCCTTCGTGATGTCCAACTCCTTCGCGGACCAGACCCTGGCCCAGATCGAGCTGTTCACCAAGCCGGACGCCTACCCGACCGGTGTGTACACGCTGCCCAAGCACCTGGACGAGAAGGTCGCGCGCCTCCACCTGGACTCGCTCGGCGTGAAGCTGACGACGCTCCGCCCCGAGCAGGCCGCGTACATCGGCGTCGAGGTCGAGGGCCCGTACAAGCCGGACCACTACCGCTACTGAGCCGTGCCGCAAGCGCTCCGAGCGGCTCCGGGTCACCGCTGAACCGAGCCGCCCGAGCCAGGTTGCCGGGCGGCGAGGCTCGCCCGGCAACCTTCAGCGCCGGCGGTTCGCGGTAGCTCCGGAGCGCGCGGGACGCACGGCCGCTTCCAGTGAGCGCGCCCGTGCACTGACGCGCTGCCAGCAGCAGATCCTCCGAGGCAGGCCCCCGCACCCCCGTGCCGGGGGCCTGCCTCATCGGCCCGTTCGGCTTCTCCGACCCGTACGGCCGGATCAGCCCGTCACCACCCAGGACCCCGATGCCCCGCGGCCGTTATTCGCTCCACGACCCGCATGATCACACCCCCCTCGCAGAAGAGCACTTCCACTGCGCCCCAGGCCCTTCCGGCTGGCGCTACGTCTCCCAGCTGACCACCCCCGCGGGCGATCACAGCGGCTCCGTCGACCTCGCCCTGGACGAACTCGGCCGCCCCATCCGCCTCGAACTCCACGCCGGCGGCTGGCAGGTGCGCGGTGCCGCCCTGGACGGCGTCACATGGGTCCGCACCGACCCCAGCGGGGCTCAGGCCACAGAAGGCAATGTGCGCGCCCACGCCTTCACCGGGACGTCCCCCGCATTCCTCATCGCCACCACCCGTCTCCTGCGCCTCACCCCCTCCGACTCCTCAACCCGCGTACGTCTCCTGGCCTTCACGGACCCGGTCCTCGCCCCGCGCACCGTGGACCAGTCCTGGGCGCTGGTGAACAGAGAAACACACGCCACTGACAACGGCCCTCTGGCCGTGGACGAATACCAGGTCACAGCCCTGGACACGGGGGAGCAGCACGCCGTACACATCGCGGGCGACGTGGTTCTCGCAGCCCCCGGCATCGAGCTGGAGGACCTGGAGTCACCGCCGTCGACGTTCATCTGACGGACGGACGGACGACCGCCGCAGGCGGCTACGCCGGTGGCACGAAGCCGGTCGTGGACCGGTCGGTCGGAGCCGTTTCCTGCGGCGCCCGCGCCGGGGCCTCCGAAGCCGCTTGCTGAGCCGGAGGGGGTCCAGCCCCCTCCGCCCGGCCGGAAGGCCGACCACCGGCAGGAACGCCCTCCACGCCCTCCGCACCGGGCGGGGGTGGTGAATAAGGGGAGGGCGGCCCAGCAGACGGGGGCGGCGCAGCGCCAGGCGGCATCGCCGACGGGCCGTCGCCGTATGCCCTGTTACCGAAAGCGCGGCGCGCTTCCCGCGACTGCCGTTCGTGCAGAACCGCTGCCAAATATGCGGCCGGCGGCACACCCTGCGGTGCCGGAGCACCGGTGCGCGCCGCGACATCCCTCGCGAGCCTGTCTGCCATGCTCCAGCCGACCTGGGGGTCGAGTTGCTGCATCCGCGTCAGGTACTGCCGGACGGCCAGCCACAGATCATCAGGCACGGCCGACAGATCAAGCCCTGAGAACCGACCGGCCAGCCACGGCGGAGGCGGCGGAACGAAGCCCGTCTGCGCGAGGGGCACCCGTTCCCGTACGACGAGGGTCCCGGCGAACACATCCCCCAGCCGACGCCCGCGCGCTGACACCAGTGAAGCGATGACGGCTACGACGCCGAGCGTCATCAGAATCTCGATCACACCGATGAGCCCGCGGACCAGCGCGTGCCGGAACCGGATCGGACCGCCGTCGTCGCGCACCACGCGCAACCCGCAGGCCAGCTTGCCGAGCGAGCGTCCGTGGCTGAGTGTCTCGACCGCGATCGGCCCGCCGACCAGCAGCAGAACGAACATCGCGATCGACAGCGCCGTCTGCGCCGCCTCGTCCAGCGAAGCGGTGGCGGCCACCACGCCGATGGTCACGACGATATAGGCGATCACGGCCACAGCCAGATCGAGCAGCACGGCAAGCGCCCTGCTGGGCAGCTTCGCAGGGCGCAACTCCAGCGCCACCGCCTCGCCCGTCACCAGCTCACTCACGCCGTTCGTCCTTCCCCTGACCTGCCTCTGGAACGGCCAGTCTGCCAAGCTGAGGGCGCATCGCGCCGCAGTACGACAAGCTGACACCTACGACGGGTCGCCGACGAACAGCCGGGGAGCAGGAAAGCAGATGGACCTCGACGTCTTCGTCACCGCCCACCGACCCGAGTGGGACCGCCTCGAAACGCTGCTCGGGCGCCGCAGGCGACTGACGGGCGCCGAGGCCGACGAACTCGTCGCGCTCTACCAACGCACCGCGACCCACCTGTCCCTGATCCAGTCCAGCGCCCCGGACCCTCAGCTGACCGGCCGTCTCAGCCAGCTCGTGGCACGCGCGCGTAATGCCGTGACAGGTACAAGGCGTGCCTCCTGGCGCGACGTCACCCACTTCCTCGCCCACAGCTTCCCGGCCGCGGTCTACCGATCGCGCCACTGGTGGGTACCTACGGCGCTGCTCTCCACACTCGTCGCAGCTCTCCTGGGCTGGTGGATCGGCACCCACCCCGAAGTACAGGCCACGATCGCGGCCCCCGCCGAACTGCGCGAGCTCACCCGCCCCGGCGGCCAGTACGAGACGTACTACTCCAGCCACCCGGCGGCCTCCTTCGCCGCCCAGGTCTGGACGAACAACGCCTGGGCCGCTGCCCTCTGCCTGATCCTGGGCGTCTTCCTGGGCCTCCCGGTGCTCTGGATCCTCTTCCAGAACATGCTCAACCTGGGGGTCGGCTTCGGCCTCATGTCCTCGGCAGGCCGTCTGGACACGTTTCTCGGCCTCGTCCTCCCACACGGTCTTCTCGAACTGACCGCGGTCTTCGTCGCCGCCGGCACGGGGCTACGGCTCGGCTGGACCCTCATCGACCCCGGCCCCCGCAGCAGGCGCCAAGCCCTCGCCGAGGAAGGCCGAGCCGCCATCGGCATGGCGATAGGCCTCGCCCTGGTCCTCTTCGTCTCCGGCGCCATCGAAGGCTTCGTCACCCCGTCCGGCCTGCCCACCTGCGCCCGCATCACCATCGGGGTCGTTGCCGAACTGGCCTTCTTGGCCTATGTCTATGTCCTGGGCGGCCGTGCCGCCCGCGCGGGTGAGACGGGCGATGTCGAGGCGGCCGAGCGCAGCGCCACGGTTCCCACGGCGGCCTGATGTGCGGGCACGCCCGCTGAGCTGCTAGTCTCCTCTCCGCCCCGCAAAAGCCGTTGACACGGAGCGCGCGGGGAGGTAGATTCGAACAGTTGCCTGGAAGTGGGTTACAGTCCACCCGGGCGGAGTGAGTATCTGTCTGCTTCAGTGGAACATCGATTCCCGAGAAGCCTCCCCGATGATTTCGGAAATGAGTGGCCGGTCAGACCGGTCCGAAACTTCTGATAAAGTCGGAACCGCCGGAAAGGGAAACGCGAGAGCGGGAACCTGGAAAGCACCGAGGAAATCGGATCGGAA
>NZ_JBIMKE010000054.1:0-14244 GCF_043673425.1 Streptomyces sp. M41
GGGGGGGGGGGGGGGGGGGGGGGGGGGGGGGGGGGGGTGTCCGTCCTCGGTCCGGCGGTGGGGCGGCACGTATGAGGTGCTGCTCCTTGACGCCGGCCGCTGCGGGCGGACACCCCCCACCCCGGCCCCTTCCCGCCGTACGCGGCTTTCCCTTCGTCCGCCTCGATGACCCGGGGGTCTCGCTCAGAGGCGGCCGAGGACCTGCGCCAGCAGGGAGCCCATGCGGGTCGCCGAGTCGCGGCCTGCCTGGAGGACCTCCTCGTGGTTGAGGGGCTCGCCCGTCATGCCCGCGGCCAGGTTCGTGACCAGGGAGATGCCCAGCACCTCGGCGCCCGCCTCGCGCGCGGCGATCGCTTCGAGGACCGTCGACATGCCCACGAGGTCCGCGCCGATCACGCGGGCCATGCGGATCTCGGCCGGCGTCTCGTAGTGCGGGCCGGGGAACTGGGCGTAGACGCCCTCCTCCAGCGTGGGGTCGATCTCCTTGCACAGGGCGCGCAGGCGGGGGGAGTACAGGTCGGTGAGGTCGACGAAGTTGGCGCCGAGGATGGGGGAGGTGGCCGTGAGGTTGATGTGGTCGCTGATCAGGACCGGCTGGCCGGGGCGCATGCCCTCGCGCAGGCCGCCGCAGCCGTTGGTGAGGACGATCGTCTTGCAGCCGGCCGCCACGGCGGTGCGGACGCCGTGGGAGACGGCGGCCACGCCGCGGCCCTCGTAGTAGTGGGTGCGGCCCAGGAAGACCAGGGCGCGCTTGTCGCCGATCTTGTACGAGCGGACCTTGCCGCCGTGCCCCTCCACCGCCGGCGGGGGGAAACCGGGCAGCTCGGTGACCTGGAGGTCGGCCTCGGGGGTGCCGAGGGCATCCACGGCCGGCGCCCAGCCGGAGCCCATCACCAGGGCGACGTCGTGGGTCTCGGCGCCGGTGAGTTCGCGCAGGCGCGTGGCGGCGGCGTCGGCGGCGGCGTGCGGGTCGCCCTGGATGTCGTCCGGAAGAAGAGATGCGTTCACGCGACTGAGGGTAGCCGGTTTGGTCCTACGCGCGTAGATGACAGACCTCACGGGATGGCGATCGTTGTCTTGTCGTTTCCAACGAAGATGTCCGCCCGGAGCTCCTCGCTCACTCGTCGGGGATCAGGACGTCCTTGTCGTCGAAGGCCGCGGCGGTGAAGATCAACAGGCGGCCGCGGCTGACCGTGTACGGGAACGGGTCGCGGGCCAGCAGGGCGATGCCCTTGTCGCACGCTGTGCGCTGCCTGCCGTCGAGGCGGTCAGCACGGGCGCTTGCGCAGTTCCATCACGTAATCGTGTGGTGCCCCCGCGGACTCCGCCGCGTCGGCGATCTCGCCCAGGTAACGCGCCGACGGCAGCCCGCCCTCGTAGCCGTTCAGGACGTACGCCCACGCCGGCTCCTCGCCCTCCAGCGTGTGGGCCCGCACCCGCAGCCGGCGGTAGATGCCGAGGCCGACGCCCTCCCAGCGGTCCAGGGACTCCTCGTCCATCGGTGCGATGTCGTAGAGCGCGACGAAGACCTGCTCCATCGGGTCCTCCACGAGCGTCGCCAGCGCGCCGTCCCAGCCCAGCTGCTCGCCCCCGAACGTCAGCCGCCACCCGTTCAGCCAGCCGGTGGCGCGCAGCGGCGAGTGCGGGGCGCGGCGGGTCATCAGCCGCGCGTCGAGATTGCCGGCGTAGGCGGCGTAGAGCGACATGGGGAGAGGGTACGGCAGGTCGATCGTCACTCCCTCCCGTAACAGTGGTGTCTCGGGCGGCACCCCAGGCGGTCGCACGGTGTGGCGTGCGGGACAATGGAGTACGTGACTCGGATCGTGATCATCGGTGGCGGACCCGGCGGATACGAAGCGGCGCTGGTCGCCGCTCAGCTCGGCGCGGAGGTGACCGTCGTCGACGCCGACGGTCTGGGCGGGGCGTCGGTGCTCACCGACTGCGTGCCCTCGAAGACCCTCATCGCCACGGCCGAGGTGATGACCACCTTCGACTCCTCGTACGAGGAGCTGGGCATCATCGTCGCCGACGACACCCCGTACCTCGACACCCCGGCGCGCGTCGTGGGCGTCGACCTCGGCAAGGTCAACCGGCGTGTGAAGCGGCTCGCGCTGGCGCAGTCGCACGACATCACCGCCTCGGTCACCCGGGCGGGCGCCCGCGTCATGCGCGGGCGTGGCCGGCTGGAGGGCATGCAGGCCCTCGACGGTTCGCGCAAGGTCGTCGTGCGGGCCGCCGACGGCACCGAGGAGACCCTCGTCGCCGACGCCGTGCTCATCGCGACGGGCGGGCATCCCCGGGAGCTGCCGGACGCCCAGCCCGACGGTGAGCGCATCCTCAACTGGACCCAGGTCTACGACCTCACCGAGCTGCCCGAGGAGCTCATCGTGGTCGGATCCGGTGTCACCGGTGCCGAGTTCGCGGGGGCCTACCAGGCGCTCGGGTCGCGGGTCACCCTCGTGTCCTCGCGGGACCGCGTGCTGCCGGGGGAGGACCCGGACGCCGCGGCCGTGCTGGAGGACGTCTTCCGGCGGCGTGGCATGAACGTCATGGCGCGCTCCCGGGCCGCCGCCGCCAAGCGGGTCGGCGACCGGGTCGAGGTCACCCTCGCCGACGGGCGTGTCATCAGCGGCAGCCACTGCCTGATGGCCGTCGGCGCCATCCCGAACTCCGAGGGCATGGGCCTGGAGGACGCCGGGGTCAAGCTGCGTGAGTCCGGGCACATCTGGACCGACAAGGTGTCCAGGACGACGGCCCCGGGTGTGTACGCCGCCGGTGACGTCACCGGTGTCTTCGCGCTCGCGTCGGTCGCGGCGATGCAGGGACGTATCGCCATGTACCACTTCCTCGGCGACGCGGTGGCCCCGCTGAACCTGAAGACCGTGTCCTCCAACGTCTTCACCGACCCCGAGATCGCCACCGTCGGCTACACCCAGGCCGACGTGGACGCGGGCAAGATCGACGCCCGGGTCGTCAAGCTGCCGCTGCTGCGCAACCCGCGCGCCAAGATGCAGGGCATCCGGGACGGCTTCGTCAAGATCTTCTGCCGGCCGGGTACGGGCATCGTGGTCGGCGGTGTGGTCGTGGCGCCGCGCGCCTCGGAACTGATCCATCCCATCTCGATCGCGGTCGACAACAATCTGACGGTCGAACAGATCGCGAACGCCTTCACCGTGTACCCGTCCCTTTCGGGCTCGATCGCCGAGGTGGCACGACAGCTGCACACCCGGAAGTCCGGCGGCGAGATCTAGCGGCTGGAATCAACTCCTTGCTGGTCACGGTGAGTTGTCGGGCATGCGTGCGGCATAGGCTGCGGGACTAGGCTCTATACCACTCCTTGCCCTCGCGTGCGAACAACTTCGTTTATTCGGCGCAAACTGCTGAAACCAGACGGTCGTTGGGGTTACTGTCAGTTTCGTGTTCGCTGCAGAACGTCGCCAATTGATCCTCGAAATGGTGCGAGCGAACGGGGCCGTGTCGCTCCGTGAGCTCGCCCGCGTCGTCCAGACCTCCGAAGTGACCGTACGGCGGGACGTGCGCGCACTGGAGGCAGAAGGACTCCTCGACCGCCGGCATGGCGGTGCGGTATTGCCGGGCGGGTTCACGCGGGAGTCCGGCTTTCCGCAGAAGTCACATCTCGCGACCGCCGAGAAGACGGCCATCGCCGACCTCGCCGCGAATTTCGTGGAAGAGGGCGAGGCGATCGTCGTCGGGGCGGGAACCACCACGCAGGAGCTGGCACGCCGGCTCGCGCGCGTGCCCGGGCTGACCGTCGTCACCAACTCCCTGCTGGTGGCGCAGGCCCTGGCCCACGCCAACCGGGTCGAGGTCGTGATGACCGGTGGCACGCTCCGCGGGTCGAACTACGCCCTGGTGGGCAGTGGCGCCGAGCAGTCCCTCCAGGGGCTGCGGGTGTCGCGGGCCTTCATCTCCGGGAGCGGGCTCACCGCCGAGCGCGGACTGTCCACGTCCAACATGCTCTCGGCGTCCGTCGACCGGGCACTCGTCCAGGCGGCTGCGGAGGTCGTCGTCCTCGCCGATCACACCAAGCTCGGCACGGACACGATGTTCCAGACGGTGCCGACCGATGTCATCACCCGGCTGGTCACCGATGAGCCGCCGGGGCATGACGACCGTGCCCACACCGAGTTGCAGGCCCTTGCCGACCAGGGGGTGCAGATCGCCGTCGCCGGGGCGACCGGGGCGTCGGGGGGTGACGAGGTCCCGGCTCGGCGCCGTGCCCTGCCGGGGCCGCGGGCCGCCGGCGCGGGGCGCGCCGTGGGGGCGGGGCTGAGGACCGCCGCCTCGGTGCTGGGCGAGCAGGGGCCGGCCGAGCGGGAGCGGGCGCGGGTTGCCGATCTGCGGCGGCGGTAGGTTCACCCGTTCGCCGTCGTAGGGTTCGTGGTGGTGCGCGAGTGCTGGTTCTTCGTGGCCGGTCGCGTTGTTCGTGGCCGGTCGGCGTGCGGTTTCCCGGGCCCTCGAAGCCGGTTGCCGCTCAGTCCGCCTTCAGGCCCCGCAAGGTCAGCATCAGCAGCCGGTCCGCCAGCTCGGGGTCGTCGGGTGTCCCCTCCGTCGCCAGTGCGATCGCATGGGTGAGCTGGAGCAGGTCACCGACGGCCACGTCGGGGCGGACCGCCCCCGACGCCTGGGCTCGGGACAGCAGCGCGCCGCCCGCCTCGCGGATCGGGTCGCTGCACCGGGCCAGCGCCGAGGTGCGGTCGGAGGAGACGGACATCAGGGAGCGGGCCAGCCCGCGGTACTCCCCGGCGTGTCTCACCATCTCCCTGAGCCAGGCCACCAGGGCCGCACACGGCTCCGGTGCGCGCAGCAGCTCGTGCGAGCGGGTCAGCAGCTCGCCCACCGCCTCCTCGAACACCGCGCTCAACAGGGCGTCGCGGTTGGGGAAGTGGCGGTAGAGCGTGCCGATACCGACGCCCGCGCGGCGGGCCACGTCCTCGAGTGAGGCGTCCGTGCCGTGCTCGGCGAAGGCGGCGCGGGCCTCGGTGAGCAGGCGTTCATGGTTGCGGCGGGCGTCGGCGCGCATCGGGCGCGGCTGGGCCGGCGTCGCCGCCAGGCCCGCGGTCCCGGCATCCTCCTGCGAGGTCGCGTCCCCCACTGCTCTCACCTGCCCTCTCCTCACGCCCCGGGCGTGCCTCCAGGATGCCACCGACCATGAACGGCCCTCAGAAACGTGGCGCCCGGCGGACCGTGTACTTCCGGTCCGCCGGGCGCCTCGGTTGCCGCAAGGCTGGTGCCGCGGGGTCAGTCCTTGATCTCGCAGATCGCGGCACCCGAGGTGAGCGAGGCGCCGATCTCGGCGGACAGGCCCTTGATGGTGCCGGACTTGTGAGCGTTCAGCGGCTGTTCCATCTTCATCGCCTCGAGGACGACGATCAGGTCGCCTTCCTTGACCTCCTGGCCCTCCTCGACGGCGACCTTGACGATGGTGCCCTGCATCGGGGAGGCGAGGGTGTCGCCGGAGGCGGCCGGGCCTGACTTCTTGGCCGCGCGGCGCTTGGGCTTGGCGCCCGCGGCCAGACCGGTGCGGGCCAGGGTCATGCCGAGCGAGGCCGGCAGGGAGACCTCCAGGCGCTTGCCGCCGACCTCGACGACGACCGTCTCACGGCCGCTCTCCTCGTCGGCCTCGGTGTCGGCGGGGGCGGCGAAGGGCTTGATGTCGTTGACGAACTCGGTCTCGATCCAGCGGGTGTGGACCGTGAACGGGTCGGCGGAGCCGGTGAGCTCGGGTGCGAACGCCGGGTCCTTGACCACCGCGCGGTGGAACGGGATGGCGGTGGCCATGCCCTCGACCTGGAACTCCTCCAGGGCGCGGGCCGCACGCTGCAGGGCCTGCTCACGGGTGGCGCCGGTGACGATCAGCTTGGCCAGCAGGGAGTCCCAGGCCGGGCCGATCACGCTGCCGGACTCCACGCCCGCGTCCAGGCGGACGCCCGGGCCGGACGGCGGGGCGAACGAGGTGACGGTGCCGGGGGCCGGCAGGAAGTTGCGGCCCGGGTCCTCGCCGTTGATGCGGAACTCGAAGGAGTGGCCGCGCAGCTCGGGGTCGCCGTAGCCGAGTGCCTCGCCGTCGGCGATGCGGAACATCTCGCGCACCAGGTCGATGCCGGCGACCTCCTCGGTGACCGGATGCTCGACCTGGAGCCGGGTGTTGACCTCGAGGAAGGAGATCGTGCCGTCGAGGCCGACGAGGAACTCGACGGTGCCGGCGCCGACGTAGCCGGCTTCCTTGAGGATCGCCTTGGAGGCGGAGTACAGCTCGGCGACCTGCGCGTCGGAGAGGAAGGGCGCGGGCGCCTCCTCGACCAGCTTCTGGTGGCGGCGCTGGAGGGAGCAGTCACGGGTGGAGACCACGACCACGTTGCCGTGCGTGTCGGCGAGGCACTGGGTCTCGACGTGGCGCGGCTTGTCCAGGTAGCGCTCGACGAAGCACTCGCCGCGGCCGAAGGCGGCGACCGCCTCACGCACCGCGGAGTCGTACAGCTCGGGGACTTCTTCGAGGGTGCGGGCGACCTTCAGGCCGCGTCCGCCGCCGCCGAAGGCCGCCTTGATGGCGATGGGCAGGCCGTGTTCCTCGGCGAAGGCGACGACCTCGTCGGCGCCGGAGACCGGGTCGGGCGTACCCGCCACGAGCGGGGCACCGGCACGCTGGGCGATGTGCCGGGCGGCGACCTTGTCACCGAGGTCGCGGATGGCCTGCGGCGGCGGGCCGATCCAGATCAGTCCGGCGTCCAGGACGGCCTGGGCGAACTCGGCGTTCTCCGACAGGAAGCCGTAGCCCGGGTGGACAGCGTCCGCCCCGGCCTCGCGCGCCGCCTTCAAGACCTTGTCGATGTCCAGGTAACTGGTGGCCGGGGTGTCACCGCCCAGGGCGAACGCCTCATCCGCGGCGCGGACATGCAGAGCGTCCCGGTCCGGATCCGCGTAGACGGCCACGCTCGCGATCCCGGCATCCCGGCAGGCCCGGGCTACGCGGACAGCGATTTCGCCACGGTTGGCGATGAGCACCTTGCGCACGATTGAGGCTCCCTCCTTGAAACAAGCCGAGTTTAGGGACTGCCGACACGCCACATCGACCCGTCCCCAGTGGTGAGCTTGCCCACACGGAGCGTGATTCCAGGCTCGCTCGACCTGCGAAATCCCATGTCGCGCCTCGGCACGCAGGTCTGTCCCGGAAAACCCTAGCCCTCCGCTGTGGTCAAGGTCTCTGTCATCACGTGCTGCGGGCCACTCTGTTTCTTTGTGGAATCCCTACGAATGGCCCAATGATTCTTTGCCCGCGCCCGAACCCTTGTCCCCGGGTTTACCCGTTAGTAGCGTTCGCGATGTCTCGAACGTGCTTGGGGTAACGAACGCTCGGAAGTGGGTGGGGACCGGTGGTGCGCAGGCCGGTGGCGTGGGTGGTGGCGGTCGTGCTCGTCGTCGAGGCGGTCGGCGTGGCGGCGGTGCAGTGGTTCCTCGGGGTCGTCGTGGACCGGCAGGACATGTCCCTGGCCGGCCTGGACCCGGACGTTATGTCGATGTCCTCGAAGATTGGTGGCGTCGCCTTCGGCGCCTACTTCGCGCTGTGCGGCCTGGTCGCCCTGTTGGTGGCGGTGCGCGACCGTGCCCCGGCCGGCCTAGGCCGCATTCTGCTGATCAGCGCGGCCGTGGTGCACGGGCTGCTGGGCGCGTTCGCCTGGGGGCTGGTGGGCTGGACGGCGTTCCTGTACATGATGGTCGTGCTCGGCCTCATCGTGCTGCTGCTGATGACCTACGACGCCCAGGCCACGCCCGAGCGGCCCACCGGCACGGCTTCCGACGGCGGCCCGGGCGGCGACGGCTCTCCGGCGGGTGCCACTGCGGTCGACGGCCCCCCGGCGTCCGGCTCCCCGGTCAGCCCTCCGCCGGCGCCCACAACTCCGTGATGCCGATGCCCAGTTGTCCCAGCAGCCGCCGTACCAGCGGCAGGCTGATGCCGATCACATTGCCGTGGTCGCCCTCGATGCCGTCGATGAACGGGGCCGAGCGGCCGTCGAGGGTGAACGCCCCGGCGACGTAGAGCGGTTCGCCGGAGGCGACGTAGGCCGCGATCTCCTCGTCCGTCGGTTCGCCGAAGCGGACGACCGTGGAGGCGGTGGCGGAGGTGTACCGGCCGGTCACGGTGTCGTAGATGCAGTGGCCGGTCTGCAGTGTGCCCGCCCGGCCGCGCATCGCCTTCCAGCGCGCGGTGGCCTCCTCGGCGTCGGCCGGCTTGCCCAGGGCCTGGCCGTCCAGGTCCAGGACGGAGTCGCAGCCGATCACGATCGCGCCCTTCACCTCGGGCTTCGCGGCCACCACGGAAGCCTTCGCCTCGGCCAGGGCCAGCGCCAGTTCGGCGGGGGTGGGTGCGGTGACGGCGTCCTCGTCGACGCCGCTCACGATGACCTCGGGAGCCAGACCCGCCTGCCGGAGCAGATTGAGGCGGGCGGGGGACTGCGAGGCGAGGACGAGCCGGCGGCGGGGCTGATCAGTCATGCGGCCAGCGTATCGGCGTGCCCGGCCGGGCTCATCTCAGCCCGAGCACGATCATCGTGAGCACCATGGCCAGCGCCATGAGAACGCCCAGCCGCCGCAACATCTCCTGCGTGTCGCGCAGTTCTTGGGGCGGCTCGTTCTCGGGGTCGGACCACAGCATGCCTTCCATCGTCGGTCGGGTGCCCGCGGGGGCGCCTGAGTACGCATACTCAACTTTCCCCTAAACGGTGCTACGGTTTCATTAAAGCTAAAGGGACTTTGGTTCCGTTTGGAGGGTGTGTCATGTTCACCGCTGCCTGGATCGCCTCGCCCCAGTCGCCCAGCGAGGGCTTCATGCCCAACTGGTCCCGCGAGGGCTTCTGGCGCCAGTCGCTGCGACAGGTCGTACGGCTCTCCGCGGGCGGGGGCCGGCTGCGGGTGCGGCTGTCCCACGCGTACGGCAGCTCGCCCGTGCGCGTCGCCGGCGCGAGCGTGGGGCGTACGGCCGCCGGAGCCGCCGTGGCGCCGGGCTCGCTCACCCGGCTGACCTTCGCGGGATCGGGCCCGGCGGAGATTCCGGCGCGTGGGGAGATCGTGAGCGACGAGGTCCCGCTGCCGGTCGGCGCCGGGGAGTCGGTGACCGTCACCCTGTACTTCGACGCCGCGACCGGCCCCGCGACCTTCCACGCCCAGGCATTCGCCACCGGCTACCGGGGCCAGGGGGACCGGTCGGCGGACGCCGGCGGCGCGGGCTTCGACGCGGCGAGCGAGTCCTGGTACTTCCTGTCGGCGGTGGAGGTCGACGCCGACCGCACGGACGCCGTCGCCCTCTTCGGCGACTCGGTCACGGACGGGTTCGGCTCGACACCGGACGCGAACCGGCGCTGGTCGGACGCGCTCACGGCACGCACCAAACGCCCGGTGCTGAACGCCGGCATCGGCGGGAACCTGCTGCTCAACGACTCCGCCTGGTACGGCGACAGGGGCGTGGGCCGACTGCGCCGGGACGTCCTCGACCGGCCCGGCGTGGACACCCTCGTCGTCCTGCTCGGCCTGAACGACATCGGCTTCAGCGAGACGGACGAGCAGCCGACCTACAAGCCGGCACCGGTGCTGGAGGCGGCGGAACTCATCGCCGGGCACCGGGAATTGATACGGCAGGGCAGGGCGGCCGGGCTGAGGGTGCTCGGCTGCACCCTGCTGCCGTTCGCGGGGTCGGACCACTGGGGCGAGCACGCGGCCAAGGTGAGCCACGAGCTGAACGAGTGGATCCGTTGCTCGGGGGAGTACGACGCGGTGGTGGACCTGAACCGGGCGCTGGCCGACCCCGCGGACCCCGACCGGCTGCACCCGTCGTACGACTTCGGCGACCACCTGCACCCGAACGACGCCGGGTACGAGGTGATGGCCGAAGTCGTGTCACCGCACCTCCAGGACACGGCCTAGCCGGGCCAGAAGGTGCGGGCCCAGGTTGCCGGGCCCGGCTGTGGCAGCCGGTGGGCGGCGATGCGGGACGGGTCCGACCACCCGTCCCGCGGCTCGGGTGCGCCGGGCGGCGTGGCTGCCGCCGCCGCGGCGCGGGCGCGGACCACCGCGAGTGCGGCGGCCAGCTCCTCCGGTGTCGGGTTGCCCCGTAGGACCTTGATGTTCATGACGGCTCCCGGCGGGCCTAGAGGGGGATGTTGCCGTGCTTCTTCGGAGGCAGGGATTCCCGCTTGGTGCGCAGCTGACGCAGACCCCGGACGACGTTCAGACGGGTGTCGGACGGCATGATCACCGCGTCGATGTAGCCGCGCTCGGCCGCGACATAGGGGTTGAGGAGGGTGTCCTCGTACTCCTGGATCAGCCGTGCGCGCACCGCCTCGACGTCCTCGCCGCTCGCTTCGGCCTCCGCGAGAGTGCGGCGGTGCAGGATGTTGACCGCGCCCTGGGCGCCCATGACGGCGATCTGCGCGGTCGGCCAGGCGAGGTTGAGGTCCGCGCCCAGGTGCTTGGAGCCCATGACGTCGTAGGCACCGCCGAAGGCCTTGCGGGTGATCACCGTGATCAGCGGCACCGTCGCCTCGGCGTAGGCATAGATCAGCTTGGCGCCGCGGCGGATGATGCCGTCGTGCTCCTGGTCGACGCCGGGCAGGAAGCCGGGGACGTCGACGAAGGTGATGACCGGGACGTTGAAGGCGTCGCAGGTCCGCACGAAGCGGGCGGCCTTCTCGCTGGCCTGGATGTCGAGGCAGCCGGCGAACTGCATCGGCTGGTTGGCGACGATGCCGACCGGGCGGCCCTCGACCCGGCCGAAGCCGGTGACGATGTTCGGCGCGAACATCGGCTGCGTCTCGAAGAACTCGGCGTCGTCCAGGACGTGCTCGATCACCGCGTGCATGTCGTACGGCTGGTTCGCGCTGTCCGGCACGATCGTGTCCAGCTCGCGGTCCTCGTCGGTGACCGAGAGGTCCGCCTCCTCCGGGAACGCCGGGGGCTCGGAGAGGTTGTTGGACGGCAGGTACGACAGCAGCTGCTTGACGTACTCGATGGCGTCCTTCTCGTCGCCGGCCATGTGATGGGCCACGCCGGAGGCGGAGTTGTGGGTGCGGGCGCCGCCCAGCTCCTCGAAGCCGACGTCCTCACCGGTGACCGTCTTGATGACGTCCGGGCCGGTGATGAACATGTGCGAGGTCTGGTCGACCATGACCGTGAAGTCGGTGATCGCGGGCGAGTACACCGCGCCGCCGGCACACGGGCCCACGACGAGGCTGATCTGCGGGATGACACCGCTCGCGTGGGTGTTGCGGCGGAAGATCTCGCCGTACGCGCCCAGCGAGGCCACGCCCTCCTGGATCCGGGCGCCGCCGGAGTCGTTGATGCCGATGACCGGGCAGCCGGTCTTCAGCGCGAAGTCCATGACCTTGACGATCTTCTGGCCGTAGACCTCGCCCAGCGCACCGCCGAAGACGGTGAAGTCCTGGGAGAACACGGCGACGGGGCGGCCGTCGACGGTTCCGTACCCGGTGACTACACCGTCGCCGTACGGGCGGTTCTTCTCCAGGCCGAAGTTGGTGGAGCGGTGCCGGGCGAACTCGTCGAGCTCGACGAAGGAGTCCTCGTCGAGGAGGAGCTCGATGCGCTCACGGGCCGTCAACTTGCCCTTGGCGTGCTGCTTCTCGACGGCGCGTGCGGAGCCGGCGTGCGTCGCTTCCTCGATACGGCGCTGGAGATCCGCGAGCTTGCCCGCGGTGGTGTGGATGTCGATCCCTTGGGTCTCTTGGATCTCGTGACGCTCTTCCGGCTCGGACATCGGGATGGCGCTCCCTGCCTGCTCAAAAGGGGGGACGGTTACTCATCCGTAGAGTAGTGGGGGCCCTGGGAAACAGCAGTGCGGCGTTTCACACACCTAGGGTGGCTTGCATGACGCCGCGAGATGCATCAGACGACAGCCGCTGGTCCGACCTGGACCGTCCGCCGCTCAACGCCGTCGCGCTGCGGCGCGGGCTCGTGCGGGAGGGCGGGCTGTGGCGCGATGTGGACGTGGTGCAGCGCACCGGTTCCACCAACACCGACCTGGTGGCCCTGGCCACCGAGGGCAAGGCGGACGAGGGCGCGGTCCTGATCGCCGAGGAGCAGACGGCCGGCAAGGGGCGCCTGGACCGGGACTGGACGGCGCCGGCCCGCTCGGGCCTGTTCTTCTCCGTGCTGCTGAACCCGGCCGAGGTGCCGGTGGCCCGCTGGGGCTGGCTGCCGCTGCTCACCGGGGTGGCCGTGGCGGCGGGGCTGTCCCGGTCGGCGGGCGTGGACACGGCACTCAAGTGGCCGAACGACCTGCTGGTCACCGTGGGCGGCGAGGAACGCAAGGCCGGCGGGATCCTGGCGGAGCGGGCCGGGAGCGTCGGGGTGGTCATCGGCGCCGGGATCAACGTCACCCTGCGCGCGGACGAGCTGCCCGTACCCCAGGCGGGTTCCCTTGCCCTCGCCGGAGCCGTGAGCACCGACCGGGATCCGCTGCTGCGGGCGGTGCTGCGGTCCCTGGAGGAGTGGTACGGGCGCTGGCGGGCCGCCGCGGGCGACCCGGTGGCCAGCGGACTCCAGGAGACGTACGCGGCGGGATGCGCGACCTTGGGAAGGACGGTGCGGGCCGAGCTGCCGGGAGAACGGGCGGTCACTGGCGAGGCGGTCGCCATCGACGGCGACGGACGGCTGGTGCTGGCGACCGGGGAAGGGGTGCAGGAACCGGTGGGAGCCGGGGACATCGTGCACCTGCGGCCTGCGTGAGGCCGTCTGATCCGGCTTCCGGAGTGAGGTGGCCCACACCTGCCGTACAGTGAAGGCCGGTCGATTACTGACCGCGGCAGATCGGAAAGGCAGCAGGCGTGACCGTCGACGACACGGGCTCCGGCACGGGCGCGGACGGCGGGGTGGACCCCCATGCCGCCGACCCCGGCGAGGATCCGCTCGCCCTGCGCCTCGAAGGCCTCATCCTCGGCGCCGAGCGGCGCTACACACCGTTTCAGGCGGCCCGCAGCGCGGGTGTCTCCATGGAGCTGGCGTCGCGCTTCTGGCGGGCGATGGGCTTCGCCGACATCGGGCAGGCCAAGGCGCTGACCGAGGCCGATGTGCTGGCGCTGAGGCGGCTGGCGGGTCTCGTGGAGGCGGGGCTGCTCAGCGAGGCCATGGCCGTGCAGGTGGCCCGGTCCACGGGGCAGACCACCGCACGGCTCGCCGAGTGGCAGATCGACTCCTTCCTGGAGGGGCTGACCGAGCCGCCGGAGCCGGGCATGACCCGGACCGAGGTCACCTATCCCCTGGTCGAGCTGCTGCTGCCCGAGCTGGAGGAGTTCCTCGTCTACGTCTGGCGCCGGCAGCTGGCCGCCGCGACCGGCCGGGTCGTGCAGGCCGGGGACGACGAGGAGATGGTCGACCGGCGCCTGGCCGTGGGCTTCGCCGACCTGGTCGGCTTCACCCGGCTGACCCGCCGGATGGAGGAGGAGGAACTCGGCGAGCTCGTCGAGGCCTTCGAGACCACGGCGGCCGACCTGGTGGCGGCGCGCGGCGGGCGGCTGATCAAGACCCTGGGCGACGAGGTTCTGTACGCGGCCGACGACGCCGGGGTCGCGGCGGAGATCGCGCTGCGGCTCATCGAGACGATGGCGAACGACGAGACGATGCCGGAGCTGCGTGTGGGCATCGCGTTCGGCACCGTCACCACCCGAATGGGCGATGTCTTCGGTACGACCGTGAATCTCGCGTCCCGGCTGACCTCCATAGCTCCGCGGGACGCCGTCCTCGTCGACAGCGCGTTCGCGCACGAGCTCATCCGGACGGGCGAGGCACCGGCTTCGGAGGCGGAGGCGGCGGAGGCCGCTGTCGCCGCGGAGAAGGAGGGCGAGGAGCCACCGGTGTACCGGTTCGCGCTTCAACCGATGTGGCAGCGGCCGGTGCGTGGACTCGGCGTGGTCGAGCCGTGGCTGCTGACGCGGAGGGCTTCCGTGGTGGACTGAGCGT
The DNA here is from genome assembly GCF_043673425.1 of Streptomyces sp. M41. Lineage (NCBI taxonomy): Bacteria > Bacillati > Actinomycetota > Actinomycetes > Kitasatosporales > Streptomycetaceae > Streptomyces > Streptomyces sp. M41. Next base: position 13,987 of record NZ_JBIMKE010000054.1, read on the forward strand.
CGCCGCTGGTGGGCGGGTTCGGGCCGGTGGGGATTCGCGGTGATGCCTGCGGCGGCCTGTGGCTCCTTGGTGGGGGTTCGCGGTGATGCCTGCGGCGGCCTGTGGCTTCTTGGTGGGGGTTCGCACTGATGCCTGCGGCGCCTGTGCCGGTTCGGTGGGGGCGTGCGTAGCGCCTGCGGTGGGGTGTGGGGCGGGGGGGGGGGGGGGGGGGGGGGGGGGGGGGGGGGGGGGGGGGGGGGGGGGGGGGGGGGGGGGGGG
>NZ_JBIMKE010000055.1:0-13101 GCF_043673425.1 Streptomyces sp. M41
GATGAGTGGTGCGGTTCTTGACGCCGGCCGCTGCGGGCGGACACCCCCCACCCCGGCCCCTTCCCGCCGTACGCGGCAACCCCGCCGTACGGGGTGCGCGCCGGCGGGGGCTGCTCGCCGCCGTACGCGGCTGACCCGCCGTGGGGTGCGCGCCCGCCGTGGGATGCGTGGTCGTCGAGCTTGCGCGGGTAGGGCTACGGCCGTGCGGGGTGCTGCGGGTGGGTCATGGGGTCGTGATCTCTGTTGACGGGGGCTCGTTGCTGCCCGGTCTTGTTCGGACCTCGTCCGTGCACTCGTAGCGGCGCAGAGGTGTGGATGCCGGGCCGCCCAGGATGACCGAGCCGTCGCCCTCGGCGGCCGTCGAGTCGGAGAAGGTGCAGACGATCTGGGCCAGGGCGTACGACGTGAGGTCGTTGGGGGGTGTGCTCAGGCGCAGGGCCTCTTCGGGGTCGCCGGGGCGGGGGCCGGTGACGGTCATGGCGCCGCGGACGTCCGTGGTGTAGCCGGCTTCCTTCTCGTCGGGGCTCGGTGTGGCGTCCAGTTCGTCGAGCAGGCCCTGGGCCACCAGGACGCGGCGTTCCGAGTCGGCCGTGCCGTCCGGTACTCGTACCGTGCGTTCGACGGCGACCAATTGGGAGCCGCAGAGGAGGAACACCTGTACCGGCAGGCCCCGCGCGGCCTGTGTCGAGACGTTCGGTTCGGAGAGGGAGCAGTGCACGCGTGAGGGGGCGGGGCCGAAGTCGGTCGGTACCTCGGTGGACCGTATGCCGCATCCGGTCAGCGCGGTCGCGGCCACGGCGGAGAGTGCCAGCAGGTGGCGTACCCGGCTGGGCATCAGGCGTCCCCCTTCTTCGTGGCGCCCGTCCCCTTGTCGTCGCCCTCGTGGTCTTCGGTCAGCTTGGAGGCGTCCCGGGGCAGGCGCAGGGTGAACACCGCGCCGCCCTCGGGGGAGTTGGCGGCGGTGATCTCGCCGCCGTGGATGTGGGCGTTCTCCAGGGCGATGGACAGGCCGAGGCCGCTGCCCTCGGAGCGGGGGCGGGAGGCGCTGGCCTTGTAGAAGCGGTCGAAGACGTGGGGGAGGACGTCCTCGGGGATACCGGGGCCGTGGTCGCGTACGTCGATGACGATCGAGTCGTCCGCCACACGGATCGCGACCCGGACCGGGGAGCCGCCGTGCTTGAGCGCGTTGCCGATGAGGTTGGCGAGGATGACGTCCAGGCGGCGGGGGTCCAGGCGGGCCATGATGCCGCGCTCGGCGTCCAGGTCCACCGCGTCCAGCCAGGCGCGGGCGTCGATGCAGGCGGTGATCTGGTCGGCGATGTCGACGTCGTCGAGCACCAGGCGTGCCGTGCCGGCGTCGAAGCGGGTGACCTCCATGAGGTTCTCGACCAGGTCGTTGAGGCGGCGCGTCTCGCTGACCACCAGGCGTACGGCGGGTTCGATCATGGGGTCCATGGAGCCGGACTCCGCTTCGAGTTCCTCCTCCAGGACCTCCGTCACGGCTGTGATCGCCGTGAGGGGCGTGCGCAGCTCATGGGACATGTCGGCCACGAAGCGGCGGGACGCCTCGTCGCGGGAGGCCATGTCCGCGACCCGTTTCTCCAGGGCCTCGGCGGCGTTGTTGAACGTCCGCGAGAGGTCGGCCAGTTCGTCCGTGCCGGAGACCCTCAGGCGGGTGTCCAGCTTGCCCTCGCCGAGGCGGCGGGCGGCGACGCCCAGGCGGTGGACGGGCTTCAGTACGGTCGTGGCGGCGGCCTGCGCGAGCAGCGCCGAGCCGATCAGGGCGAGGCCCGTGGCGATGCCGAGCGACCAGGCCAGGGAGTTGAGGTCCTTGGCCTCCTGGTCCAGGGGCTTGAGCATGTAGCCGGTCGGACCACCGCCGATCACCCGGGTACCGGCGACCAGGTACGGGGTGTCGTTGTCGAAGATCCGCTGCCAGTACAGGTGGTACTCGGACTTGTTGGAGGAGTTGACCTGCTGCTTGTCGTTCACCGCCGTGCGCAGTGACTTGGGCACGTCCGTGAGCGTGAAGCCGTCCAGGCCGCCGGAGCTGCCGAACACGGGGCTGCCGTCGGCGTCCTGGGCGACGAGCAGCACGCTGAAGCGCTGGCTGCTGTTGGCCATCTGCCCGGCCGTGTGCTGGAGTTCGTCCTGCGTCGGCTGCCGGGGCAGCAGGCCCGCGCGGTTCTGCATCTCCTGCTCGAAGTCACGCAGCACCGCGTCCTGGGTGCGCTTGAGCACCGCCTCGCGGTTGAGCCAGTAGGCGATGCCGGACGCGGACACGGCGGCCGTGAGCGCCACGAGGCCGAAGACGACCACCAGGCGCAGTCGAAGACTGGTGAAGCGCAGCCGTGACCACGCTCCCTTGCGAGCCGCGACCCAGCCGCGGAAACCCCCTTGCGCCTTGGTCACTGAGGCGCGTCCAGGCGGTAGCCGACACCACGGACGGTACGGATGAGGGTGGGGGACGACGGGACGTCCTCGACCTTGGCGCGCAGCCGCTGGACGCAGGCGTCGACCAGGCGGGAGTCGCCGAGGTAGTCGTGTTCCCAGACGAGGCGCAGGAGTTGCTGGCGGGACAGGGCCTGGCCCGGCCGGCGGCTCAGTTCGAGCAGCAGCCGCAGCTCGGTCGGGGTCAGCTGGAGGTCCTCGCCGTTCTTCGTGACGGTCATCGCCGCGCGGTCGATGACCAGGCTGCCGAAGGTAGCCGCGTCGTTGGACTCCCGTTCCCCGCGCCGCAGCACGGCCCGGATCCGGGCGTCCAGGACACGCCCCTGCACGGGTTTGACGACGTAGTCGTCCGCGCCGGACTCCAGTCCGACCACGACGTCGATGTCGTCGCTGCGCGCGGTCAGCAGGATGATCGGCAGCTGGTCGGTGCGCCGGATGCGGCGGCACACCTCGAACCCGTCGATGCCGGGCAGCATCACGTCCAGCACGATCAGGTCCGGCCGCTGCTCACGCAGCAGCTTCAGGCCGTCCTCGCCGGTGGCAGCGGTGGCCACACGGTGTCCCTGGCGGGTCAGTGAGAGCTCCAGGGCCGTGCGGATGGCGTCGTCGTCCTCGATCAGCAACAGGGAAGGCACGGGGCACATTCTGGCCCATGCGGGGGTGGTCTTTCGACACCTGTACGAGCAGTAGGGGTACGTGCGCGTAGCGCTGCCGACGGTGCCGGCACCGTGCCCGAACCGTGGGTGACCTCGGACGAGGGCCCCTGTGACAGGTCTGTGACAGTCGGCGGACACGGCCATGAAGGTGCCCGGGCAAGCTTTTCGGCACAGGCAGGACAGCAAGTCGCAAGACCGCGAGACGCACGATCAGAACACCGGAAGTCCACGACGGGGGGCGCGAGATGAACACGCTGCACGGCACCAGCACCAGCGCAGTGATCACGCGTCTGCACGACGTGCACGGGGGCCGGGGTTCCGAGAAGTCCGGTGGGGGAGGGCGCGGGTGCGCTCGCGGCACCGGGCGTCAGCACACCGCGTACATGACGGTGGTTGACGGTTTCACGGGGGAAACGCACGGGGGAAGCGCGTACAGGGAGGACTCGGGGGAGCGGCGTCGCTCGCTGTCGGAGACGGTAGATGCCGAAGCGGCGTTCACCGCCTACGTCCAGGAGCGCCGCGCCTCCCTGTACGCCACTGCCTACCACCTGACCGGTGACCGGTTCGAGGCCGAGGACCTGCTCCAGAGCGCGCTGTTCTCGACGTACCGGGCCTGGGACCGGATCAGTGACAAGGCGGCCGTCGGGGGATACCTGCGGCGGACGATGACCAATCTGCACATCAGCGCGTGGCGCCGCCGCAAGCTGAACGAGTACCCGACCGAGGAACTGCCGGAGACGGCCGGCGACACGGACGCGATGCGCGGCACCGAGCTGCGCGCGGTCCTGTGGCAGGCGCTCGCCCGGCTTCCCGAGCTCCAGCGGACGATGCTGGTCCTGCGTTACTACGAGGGCCGCACCGACCCGGAGATCGCGGACATCCTCGACATCAGTGTCGGCACGGTGAAGTCCAGCATCTGGCGGTCGCTCCGCCGGCTGCGCGAGGACGAGGTCCTCAGCTTCGGCCGTGACGAGGAGGACGCCTTCGGGGAGCTTGTCGCCTGAGGGTCCGGGGGGACCGTATCCGGGGGGAAGGAACCGGGGAGCGGTGAGAAGTGGGGGGACCCGCGGTGGCTGGGGGGCCGCCGAGGGGCCAACGGGGGAAACGGGGGATGCTCCACCACGGGGGAAACGGTGGAGCGCAACGAGAGCGGGGCTGGAGGGCCGGGGGGTCCGTCCAGTCCCGCTTCGCTGTGCGCTCAGCGCACCTTCACCAGGCGCGCTTCGGCGGGCGTGTCGCCGACCGCGACGGCGACGGACGGGTCCATACCGTCAATCTGGTACGCCGTGATCCGCTGCTCCGGGACGGAGCCCCCGGGGTCGTGCGGGGTGTCGTCGCACGCCAGGACGGTGGCGGTGCCCAGCTTCCCGCCGACGGTGAAGTCGACGTTCGCCACGTCCTGGTAGGTGCGGCTGTCGTAGCTGACCACGTACGCGCACGAAGCCTCGGCGGCAGCGCCCGTGGCGCCCGGCTCCGCGCAGCCGACAGCCGTCGCGAGGAGCAGCGACGCCATGAGCAGCCGGCTACCGGCCGGGAGAGCAGTCGTCATCGCTTTCCTTCCCACGGGACCGTCTTGCGGTCCTACGACGGAGCAGACGCCGTCAGCGTTCACGCCGCCGGTGTCGCCGCCGGGCGGCGGCCCGCTGCTGCCGCGGTGAGGCGGCCGAGAGCCTCGTCGCGGTCGCAGGCGTAGGCGCCCAGGGCGGTCTGGCGGGCGATGATCGAGCGCTCCAGACGCATCAGGCGCCAGCCCCGGCGCAGCAGGAAGGGCACCGACTTGCGGCCCTCCCTGAGGTCGCGCAGGAAGCGGCGGCGGAAGGTCTTCACGGGGCCGCGGCTCAGGCACAGGGCGTCGGCCAGGACGCCGAGATCCCGGCAGCGGGTGACCAGTTCGGCGGCGAAGACACCCTCCGCGATGAACAGCGGGGTCCGCCCGATGTCGACGGCCTCCGCGCTGGTGCGGGCGCTGAGGGAGAGGTCGTACACCGGGATTTTCGTACGGCCCGTGCGGCACAGCTCGACGATCGCGGCCACGGCCGTGTCCGCGTCCCACGAGTCGGGGTGGTCCCAGTCGATGTCGGAGCTCCCGGGGACCTGCGGCAGGGTCGGGTCGGCGCCCTCCTTGTAGAAGTCGTCGAGTCGCAGGACCGGAAGCCCGGAGCGAGCGGCGAGAAGGGACTTGCCGGAGCCGGAAGGGCCGCAGAGCAGCACGACTCGCGTCGGTATGGGCGATGGGGAACTCACGGGACACCAGTCTGAGGCATGGCCCGGGCCGGGAACGACCCGGTGGACCGCGAATGAAGCGCGCGTCACATTCCGGCGTCGACCGTCGAGCGGTGGCACCGGACCTGCGCGGAGCGGCAGAGGAAGAGGGCCGTGTCTCCTCCGGACGGAGAGGAGGCACGGCCCTCTGGTCTGTGGGCCGGTGTCAGTACGACGAGCCCGACGCGCCCAGCGAACCCGTCGGGTGCCAGACCGTCTTGGTCTCCAGGAACGCCGTCATGCGGTCGATGCCGGGAGCGGCGGCCCAGTCGTCCACAGGCTGTGGACGCAGGACGCGCTTGAGGTTGTCGGCCGCCGCGATCTCCAGCTCCTTCGCCAGCACCTCGTCGGCGCCCGCGAGGTCGATCGCGTTGACGTCCTGGTGCGCGGCCAGCGGCGTCGCGATCTCCGCCGTACGGCCGGACAGGACGTTGACCACACCGCCGGGCAGGTCGGAGGTGGCCAGGACCTCGCCCAGGGAGAGGGCGGGGAGCGGTGACTTCTCGGACGCGACCACGATCGCCGTGTTGCCCGTCGCGATCACCGGCGCCACGACCGAGACCAGACCCAGGAACGACGACTCCTGCGGGGCCAGGACGGCCACCACGCCGGTCGGCTCGGGGGAGGACAGGTTGAAGAACGGGCCCGCGACCGGGTTTCCGCCGCCGACCACCTGGGCGATCTTGTCGGTCCAGCCCGCGTACCAGACCCAGCGGTCGATCGCGGCGTCGACCTGCGCCGCCGCCTTCGACTTCGACAGGCCCTCGGCGTCGGCGACTTCGCGCACATACTGCTCGCGCCGGCCCTCCAGCATCTCCGCGACGCGGTAGAGGATCTGGCCCCGGTTGTACGCCGTCGCGCCGGACCAGCCGCCGAACGCCTTGCGCGCGGCGACCACGGCGTCACGGGCGTCCTTGCGGGACGACAGGGGCGCGTTCGCCAGCCAGTTGCCCTTGCCCGCCGCGTCGGCGGCTGATGGCTTCGTCGTCACCTCGTACACCCGGCCGCTCTCGGAACGCGGGAACTTCCCGCCGACGTACAGCTTGTAGGTCTTGAAGACGCTCAGGCGCTGCTGCTCGGACTTGTCAGACATCGAGGTACGCCTCCAGGCCGTGGCGACCGCCCTCGCGGCCGAAGCCCGACTCCTTGTAGCCGCCGAACGGCGAGGTGGGGTCGAACTTGTTGAACGTGTTGGACCAGATCACGCCGGCGCGGAGCTTGTTGGCGACGGCGAGGATCCGCGACCCCTTCTCCGTCCAGATGCCCGCCGACAGGCCGTACGCGCTGTTGTTCGCCTTGGCGACAGCCTCGTCCGGCGTGCGGAAGGTGAGGACCGACAGGACGGGGCCGAAGATCTCGTCGCGGGCGACGGTGTGCGCCTGGGTGACGTTCGTGAAGAGCGTCGGGGCGAACCAGTAGCCGGCCGTCGGGATCTCGCAGGCCGCCGACCAGCGCTCGGCGCCCTCCGCCTCGCCCTGCTCCACGAGCGAGGTGATGCGGGTGAGTTGCTCCTCGGAGTTGATCGCGCCGATGTCGGTGTTCTTGTCCAGCGGGTCGCCGAGACGGAGCGTCGACAGACGGCGCTTCAGGGACTCCAGCAGCTCGTCCTGGATCGACTCCTGGACGAGGAGACGGCTGCCGGCGCAGCAGACCTGCCCCTGGTTGAAGAAGATGCCGTTGACGATCCCCTCCACCGCCTGGTCGATCGGGGCGTCGTCGAAGACGATGTTGGCGCCCTTGCCGCCCAGCTCCAGGGTGACCTTCTTGTGCGTACCGGCGACGGTCCGCGCGATCTCCTTGCCGACGGCCGTCGAGCCCGTGAAGGCGACCTTGTCCACGTCCGGGTGCGCGACGAGCGCGGCACCGCTGTCGCCGTAGCCGGGAAGGATGTTGACGACGCCCTTGGGCAGGCCGGCCTGGCGGCAGATGTCCGCGAAGAACAGGGCCGAGAGGGGGGTGGTCTCGGCCGGCTTCAGCACGACCGTGTTGCCGGTCGCGAGGGCCGGGGCGATCTTCCAGGCCAGCATCAGCAGCGGGAAGTTCCAGGGGATGACCTGGCCCGCGACGCCGAGCGGGCGCGGGTTCGCCCCGAAGCCCGCGTGCTCCAGCTTGTCGGCCCAGCCCGCGTAGTAGAAGAAGTGCGCGGCGACCAGGGGGAGGTCGGCGTCCCGGGTTTCCTTGATCGGCTTGCCGTTGTCCAGCGTCTCCAGGACCGCCAGCTCACGGCTGCGCTCCTGGATGATCCGGGCGATGCGGAACAGGTACTTCGCGCGCTCCGAGCCGGGCAGCGCCGACCACTTCACGAAGGCCTTGCGGGCGGCCTTCACGGCGCGGTCCACGTCCGCCTCGCCGGCCTGGGCGATCTCGGCGAGGACCTCCTCGGTGGACGGGGAGACGGTCTTGAAGACCTTGCCGTCCGCCGCCTCGACGAACTCGCCGTCGATGAACAGGCCGTAGGAGGGCGCGATGTCGACGATCGAGCGGGACTCGGGGGCCGGTGCGTATTCGAATACCGATGCCATGGTGATCAGTCCACCGTCACGTAGTCGGGGCCGGAGTAGCGGCCGGTGGCCAGCTTCTGGCGCTGCATCAGCAGATCGTTCAGAAGCGAGGAGGCGCCGAAGCGGAACCAGTGGTTGTCCAGCCAGTCCTCGCCGGCGGTCTCGTTGACCAGTACAAGAAACTTGATGGCGTCCTTGGACGTCCTGATCCCGCCGGCCGGCTTCACGCCGACCTGGATGCCGGTCTGGGCGCGGAAGTCGCGCACCGCTTCCAGCATGAGGAGGGTGTTCGCGGGGGTGGCGTTCACGGCGACCTTGCCGGTGGACGTCTTGATGAAGTCGGCGCCCGCCAGCATGCCGAGCCAGCTCGCCCGCCGGATGTTGTCGTACGTCGAGAGCTCGCCGGTCTCGAAGATGACCTTGAGGCGGGCAGCGGTCCCGCAGGCCTCCTTCACGGCGACGATCTCGTCGTACACCTTCATGTAGTTCCCGCCGAGGAACGCGCCCCGGTCGATGACCATGTCGATCTCGTCGGCGCCCGCAGCCACGGCGTCGCGCACGTCCGCCAGCTTGACGGCGAGCGCGGCCCGGCCCGCGGGGAACGCGGTGGCGACGGAGGCGACCTTCACGGTCGATCCGGCGACCGCCTCCTTCGCGGCGGCCACCATGTCGGGATAGACGCAGACGGCGGCTGTCGCCGGCGTGGTGCGGTCGGTCGGGTCGGGACGGACCGCCTTGGCGCCGAGCGCCCGGACCTTGCCCGGGGTGTCCGCGCCTTCCAGCGTCGTCAGATCGACCATCGAGATGGCGAGGTCGATGGCGTACGCCTTGGCGGTCGTCTTGATGGAACGGGTGCCGAGGGACGCGGCGCGCGCCTCCAGGCCGACCGCGTCGACGCCGGGCAGCCCGTGGAGGAAGCGGCGCAGCGTGCTGTCGGACGAGGTGATGTCCGAGAGGGGGTGCGCTGCGGCAGATGCATTGGTGGGCATGGTCACCAGACGAGCATATCTACGCGCGTAGCGGCTGTACACCCCGGGGAGTCGGATCCGTGGATCGCAAAGTGGCCGCGGGAGGATGATCCGTGCGACGAACGGGCGTTCGCCCGAGCCCCGCGGGCATGCGGCAGAATCGGCCCCATGACGACCCCCGAGCACACCCCGGACCCCACCGCGAAGGACCGCGTCTACCGCTCTCCCATGGGCATCGTGGGCGGCGTCGCCCTGCTGGTCATCGTGCTCTGGCTCGGCGTCGACGCACTCTTGCGCGGTGAGGGCCGTACGCAGTGGATCGCGCTCGCGGCGCTGATCCTCATCGTTCCCCTGGTGTCCGCCTTCACCCTGCGCCCCGCTGTCTACGCCAACGAGGACCGGCTGCGCATCCGCAACCCGCTGCGCGTGATCGTGCTGCCCTGGGCGCGGGTCGCGGGCCTGCGGTCCGGTTACTCGAACGAGGTCGTGGCCGAGTCCGGCGCCAAGTACCAGCTCTGGGCGGTCCCGGTGTCACTGCGGGCCCGCAAGAAGGCGGCGCGCCGGACGGCCCGGGCCGCCTCGGAGCGAGGCGCGGCGGCCCGGGGGGAGCGCGGGGGCCGTGGGATGGGCGGCCCCGGGTTCGGCGGACTCGGGTTCGGGGCGCCGCGCGGCGATGTCGACGTCGACGGGCCGATGCGGGCCGAGACCGACAAGGTCATGGACGACCTGCGGGAACTGCTCGAACACCGGCAGGGCGCGGAGTCCGCGCAGGGCCAGGTGACCGTGCGCTGGGCCTACGAGGTGGCGGGGCCGGCCCTCGCCGGGGCCGTGCTGCTGGTGATCCTGCTGGCGACGGGCTGAGCGGGGTCCGGGGTCAGGGCGCGCCCCACCACACCAGCGCCATGTGCGCGCCGCAGTACGCCGAGCCCGCGACGGCCGCCGCCAGCGTCAGTGTGCGGTGGCGGCGGGAGGCCCGGGACAGGTGCAGGGCCGGCGGGAGCAGCAGGGGGAAGGCGGGCAGCAGGAAACGGGCGCGCGGGAAGTAGACGCCGCCGCTGCCCAGGACGATGGCCAGCATCACGGCCGTGAAGACCAGCAGCGGTACCGGCTGCCGGTCCGCGACCGACAGCCCGAACAGCACCACCGACGCCATCATCGTGAGCGTCACCAGGAGCAGGAACAGCTCCGGCGTCGGGTCGTACACCAGCAGCCGCCGCATCTGGCGCAGCGTCTCCAGGCCGCCGTCCAGCTCGTTGTGCCACAGCCGCTGCACGGCGAAGTAGCCGTCCCAGCGGCCCAGGCGCAGGCCCACCCAGGCGAGGTAGGCGCACCAGCCGAGCGGTGCGAGCACGGCCGCCGTGAGGGTGCGGGCCCGGAAGCGCCGGCGCAGAGCGAGCAGCGCGGCCACGGTGACCGCCGCGGCCACCGCTACGCCCGTCGGGCGGGTCAGGCCCGCGAGCGCCGCGAGCCAGGCCGCGGTGAGGAGACGGCCGGTGAGGACGGCGTACAGCGCCCAGGCCGCGAGTGCCGTGAACAGGGACTCCGTGTAGGCCATCCACTGCACCAGGCCGACCGGGGACGCCGCCCACAGGGCGGTCAGGATGACGCCGACCCGGCGGCCGTGCAGGCGGTCTCCTACGGCGAAGACGCCCCACGCCGCCACGAACGAGGCGATCACCGCGAGGGCGAGGCCGGTGCTCGCGCGCGTGCCCGGCGTGATCACCGCGACCGCCTTGACCAGGACGGGGTACAGCGGGAAGAAGGCGAGGTTGTTGGAGCTGGGCCCGGTGCCGAGCTCGTGCGCGTAGCCGTGGTCGGCGATGCCGAGGTACCAGTCGCTGTCCCACTGCGTCGCCAGGAGCGGCCAGACGCCGTGCTGTTGGCGGTGCGCCCAGACGGTGAGGAGCAGCAGACCTGTGCTGCGGACGGCCAGGTAGGCGAGGAGGGCGGGGCTCGCGTGGCGTAGTGCGTGCAGGAGGCGCTTGGTGGTGGGGGCGGTGCGTGGGGGTGGGGGTGGCTTTGGCTTCGGCTGTGGCTGCGGGTTCGGTTGTGGCTGGGGGTTCGGTTGTGGCTTCGGCTGTGGCTGTGGGGTGCCGGAGTGGTGGCCGGTGTCGGGGGCGGGGGTCGCTCGGGGTGTCGGCCGGGATTCGGTCGAGGACACGGCGTGGCTCCAGGCGGATCGGTGGTGCGTTCACTACCGCTCCACCGTTGCCCGGGTGGCTGGGCGGGGCGTGGAGCCCGCGTCAACCAGTATGGAGAAATCACCCGATGGGGTGTTGTCGTTCGACGGGATGCCTCGGGATGCCTCCGGGTGAGGCATCCCGTCGGGGTCGCGATCGGTCCGGAACGGCCGGGGGCCGTGGACGAAGGCCGTGGACGGGTCAGATGCCTGCCGCGGCCGACAGGTCCTGCTTGATCGTTGCCAGCAGCTCGGTCGCCTTGGTGCGGGCGGCCGGGAGGTCGGCGTGGGACGCGACCGGGACCACGACCTCCAGGTAGCACTTGAGCTTGGGCTCGGTGCCGCTGGGGCGGACGATGACACGGGCGCCCTCGAGGGTGTAGCGCAGGCCGTCGGTGGGCGGGAGCGTGTCGGTGCCCTGGGTGAGATCCTCGGCTCGGGTGATGGCCAGGCCGGCGAGCTCGGTCGGGGGCTGCTCGCGCAGCCTGCCCATGGCGTCGGCGATGACCGACAGGTCCTGGACCCGGACTGAGAGCTGGTCCGTGGCGTGCAGGCCGTGCTCCACGGCGAGGTCGTCGAGGAGGTCGAGCAGGGTGCGATCCTCCGACTTGAGGACGGAGGCCAGCTCGGTGATCAGGAGCGCCGCCGTGATGCCGTCCTTGTCGCGTACGCCCTCCGGGTCCACGCAGTAGCCGAGGGCCTCCTCGTAGCCGTAGCGCAGGCCGTCCACGCGGGCGATCCACTTGAAGCCGGTGAGGGTCTCCTCGTAGGGGAGGTTCGCCTTCTCGGCGATCCGGCCGAGCAGGGAGGAGGAGACGATCGACTCGGCGAACGTGCCCTGTGCTCCGCGGTTGACCAGGTGGGCGGCGAGGAGTGCGCCGACCTCGTCGCCGCGCAGCATGCGCCAGGCGCCGTCGTCCTTGACGGCCACGGCGCAGCGGTCGGCGTCCGGGTCGTTGGCGATGACGAGGTCCGGGTCGGTCTCGCGGGCCTTGGCGAAGGCTAGGTCCATCGCGCCGGGCTCTTCCGGGTTCGGGAAGGCGACGGTCGGGAAGTCGGGGTCGGGGTCGGCCTGCTCGGTGACCAGGACGGGGGCGGGGAAGCCGGCGCGGGCGAATGCGGCGAGGAGGACGTCCTTGCCGACGCCGTGCATCGCCGTGTAGACGGTCCGGGCGGTGCGGGGGGAGCCGGGGGACAGGACCGCGTCCGTGCGGGCGAGGTAGGCGTCGAGGACGCTGTCGCCGAGGGTGTCCCAGCCCTCGGTGGGGCGCGGGACGACGGTGAGGGACGGGACGGCTGCGATCTCTTCCGCGATCTCGATGTCCGCGGGCGGCACGATCTGGGAGCCGTCGCCGAGGTACACCTTGTAGCCGTTGTCGCGGGGCGGGTTGTGGCTGGCGGTCACCTCTACGCCGGCGACGGCGCCGAGGTGCCGTATGGCGTAGGCGAGGACCGGGGTGGGCAGGGGCCGCGGGAGTACGGCGGCGCGGAGGCCGGCGCCGGTCATCACGGCGGCGGTGTCGCGCGCGAAGTCCTCCGACTTGTGGCGGGCGTCGTAGCCGATGACCACGAGGCCGTCGTCGTGGCCCTGCTTCTTGAGGTACGCGGCGAGACCGGCGGCGGCGCGGATGACGACCGTACGGTTCATGCGCATGGGGCCGGCGCCGAGTTCTCCGCGCAGGCCGGCGGTGCCGAACTGGAGGGTGCCGCTGAAGCGTGCGGTGAGCTCTTCGGTGTCCCCGGCGTCGATGAGCTTGGCGAGCTCGTCGCGGGTCTCCGGGTCCGGGTCCTCGGCGAGCCATGCCTGGGCGCGGGCGATGAGGTCGTCGTGCACGTCGGGGTCAGCCTCTCGTTGTCGGTGGTGCGGGTGCCTGCGGCGCCTGTGCCGGTTCGGTGGGGGTTCGCCTTGATGCCTGCGGCGCCTGTGCGAGTTCGGTGGGGGTTCGCCTTGATGCCTGCGGCGCCTGTGCCGGTTCGGTGGGGGCGTGCGTAGCGCCTGCGGTGGGTTGTGGGGCGGGGGGGGGGGGGGGGGGGGGGGGGGGGGGGGGGGGGGGGGGGGGGGGGGGGGGGGGGGGGGGGGGGGG
>NZ_JBIMKE010000056.1:0-11097 GCF_043673425.1 Streptomyces sp. M41
CAACCACCATCGCTGCCACACCGCACTCGGCGGCCAGCCACCGATCAGCCGTGTGAACAACCCTGCGGGTCAATACAGCTAGGGCGTGTCGTTCGGGTCGGGCCGACGGTGAGGTGAGCTCCCTCGTGGCCGACGCCGGGATGATCCGGACGGCCGGGCGGCCCAGCTGCGTCGATCACGAGCCTTGCCTGTGGAAGCGCAGGTGCAGTGCGCGGACGTCGTCGGTCAGCTCGGGCACCGGCCCGTCCACCGATACTCCGGGCGCTACCTCCCGCACCGGCAGCGCCCGCACCGGCGCGGCGGGCACCCCCCAGTCGGTCAGCCACTCGACCAGCTGCTCCGACGAGGCGGCGTACACGATGCGGCCCAGGCCCACCCACGCGTGCGCGGCGGCGCACATCGGGCAGTGCTCGCCGGACGTGTAGACGGTGGCGGCGGCCCGCTCCCCGGGCGAGAGATGGGCGGCGGCCCAGCGTGCCAGCTCGAACTCGGGGTGCCGGGTGCGGTCGCCCGAGGCCACCCGGTTGTGGTCCTCGGCGAGCACCGCACCGTCCGCCCCCACCAGAACCGAACCGAACGGCTCGTCCCCGGCCCGAAGCGCCTCGGCCGCGAGCTCGACACAGCGACGCAGATACGGCAGCTCCGTGTCCTTAACGACCATGGCGTACGGCCCTCCTCGCGGGGTGCTTCTCCTAGCGCCCCTAATGGTCGCCCACAGGCGGTGGGAAGGCGTACCGGCGACCCGGCGACCCGGCGACCGGGCGCCACTGTGCCGCCGCGTCGAGCGTCCGTCCCCGGATGTCACATCCGAGCCCGTCCGGTCCGTCGCAAGGGCATGACGACGAACCAGAACGACGAGAACAGCCACGACAGCCGGAACGGCGAGAGCGACCGGAGCAACGAGAGCCGGAGCATTCTCCTCGCCGGTGCCGGTGGTGTCCTCGGCGGTCACATCGCGCGCGCCCTCCAGGACGCCGGCCACAAGGTCACCGGTCTCGGCCGCGGACCGCGCAACGATCTCCGGGCCGACCTGACCGACCGCGACGCCCTGCTGCGCGCCGTCGACGGCCGTCACTTCGACACGGTGATCCACGCGGCGACCGCGCTGCGCAAGCCGCCCCTGCGACACCGCGACATGCACGCCACCGACGCCCTGCGCACCGACGGAACCGCCCACCTCATCGAGGCCGCACAGGCTTGCGGTGCCCGGCGGCTGGTGGCCGAGTCCATGGTCTTCGGATACGGCTACGGCGACCACGGCGACCATGTGATCACCGAGGACGACCCCTTCGGCCCGCGAGGCCGCGACCCCGAACTGGAACGGCACATCGAGGGTATGCGGATCAAGGAAGCCCGCATGCTCGGCGCCCCGGGCCTCGAGGGCGTCGCGCTGCGCTTCGGGCTGTTCTACGGCCCCGGCGGGACCGACGCCCTCGCCCCTCTGCTGCGCAGGCGGCAACTGCCCGTCCCCGCCGACCGCGGCCGGGTCCTGCCCTGGGTCGAGCTCAGCGACGCGGCCCGGGCGGTGGCCGCCGCCGTCGACCACGGGCGCCCGGGCCAGGCGTACAACATCGCCGACCGCACTCCCATGGGCTTCGGGGCCCATATCCGGTGTGTGGCCGAGGAGTTCGGGCTGCCGAAGCCCATGAGCGTACCCCTGTGGCTGATGAGGCCCATGTCGTACCTGCACACGGTCATGACGACGAGCCTGCGGGTCGCCACCGCCAAGGCGGAGCGAGAACTGGGCTGGACGCCCGTGTACCCCTCGTCCCACGACGGCCTCGCCGCGATGCGGGCCGGCGCGGGGCGCGTGTGAACGACGCGTCGGGTGCGAGCGACGCGGGACGAGGGGTGTCTGGTGACGTCGGCGGTGCGTGTGAGACGTCAGCGGTGGGTGTCCGTCAGCGGTGCGCCTTCGCCCGGTCCAGCGCTGCCACGCCGAGTGCGGCGAGGCCGATCTGGATGAGCCACTCGACCCAGTCGACGCCGTCGGTGTCGCCGACGTCGAGCCCGGCCGCGATGGCCGAACCGATCAGCGCGGCCACGATGCCGACGAGGATCGTCCACAGGACTCCGATGCGCTGGCGGCCCGGAACCACGAGGCGCCCCAGCACACCAATGATGATGCCGATGACAATGGCACTGATGATGCCCGAGATTTCCATTTCGCCCCTCTTCTTCCTGTCCCCGCATGTCAACGAGTTCCCCGTGCGGGCGGGGACAGTCCGTGCCGCCTCGATCGACGGGGCATGCTGACCGGGTGGTTTTGGAGCGGCTGATCTACGGAGGTGCGGATGGCGGAGCGAGTGCTCGGCGGCGGAGCCGGCCACAAGGTCGTACGGATCGGGACGACCGTACGGCGACCGCCCTCCGAACGAGCGATGTACGTACGGGAGTTGCTGGCGCACTTCGAGCGCCGCGACTGGGCGGGCGCCCCGCGCTGGATCGGGACGGATCAGCTGGGGCGGGAGGTGCTCGGGTACCTCGAAGGGCGGGCCGCGGTCACGCCCGAGGAGCGGGCCGCGGCGTGCACCGACGTGGCGCTCGTCCGCGTCGCCCGACTCGTCCGCGCCGTCCATGACATCACGCAGGGCACCCCGCTCGCCGGTGACCGGGACGTCGTGTGCCACAACGACCTCGCCCCGCAGAACACCGTCCACACGGTGGAGGGCGCCGAGTGGTGGCCGACCGCCCTGGTCGACTGGGACAGCGCCGCGCCCGGTGAGCGCGTCCACGACCTCGCCCAGCTGTGCTGGCGGTACCTCGACCTGGGGCCGAACGTCATCGACGTGCCCGACGCGGCCCGGCGGATCGCGCTCGTCTGCGACGCGTACGGGTCGTGCGGCGGGCGGGAGGAGATCGTCGACGTGATCCTGTGGTGGCAGGACCGCTTCCGGCGGGGCGTCGAGGCCGGTGCGCTGCGCGGTGAGCCCGTCATGGTCCGGCTGCGGGAGCGCGGGGTCGTGGACGAAGTGCGCGGCGCCTACACATGGGTGGCCGAACACCGGCGCGAACTGGGGTTCTTCCTGCGCTGACGCCCTGCGGGCCGATCCGCGCCAGGAGCGGCTCGGCTCGCTCCCGGCGCGTCGCGTGGGCGTGCGTCAGCTCGCGGGCGCGGGCCGGCCGTCCACCCACGAGGTCAACTGCCCGTCCGGCCCGAGGGCGATGTGCAGACCGTTGTGCTCGCCGTATGCCCTGCGGCCGGCGGCGACGAGGGTGCCGAGCCGGGTGCCGTCGGCGTGGATGTCGGCCTCGTAGCGGTCGGACGTGAGCCGGTAGACCTTCGCCGTCGTCTTCCCGTCCGGCAGCGTCCAGGTGGCGACCAGGACGCGCTCGACGACCGGTTTCGGCTTGGCTTCTTCCATCCAGGACGTGACCCTCCCGTCCGGGTGGAGTGTGATGCGCAGCCCGTTGTGCTGGGCGTACGCGGGGCCGCCGTTGGCGTAGAGGGCCCCGTACCGCGCGCCGTCGGCCCAGATCTCCGCCTCGTAGTGATGCGCGCCGGTCCGGTAGACCTTCGCCCGGCTGACCTTGTCCGCGAGCTTCACCGTCTTCACGAGGACGCGCTTGGTCTTGGAGTGATGAGTCACGGAGGGGGCGGTCCGGGTGGCGGGCGCGTGGGCGGCGAAGGCTCCGGCCGTCGAGGCGCCCAGTGCGGCGGTGACACCGGCGGCGACGAGGGCGGTGCGCAGGGTGCGGGGGGCACGCATCAGTGAGTCGTTCCTTCGGTGGGGGATCGTTCCGACGCACTCGAAGCTACGGACCGTTCATCAAGGAACCCCGTACGTCGTGTAACAGTCATTCGGCGTATTAGGCGCAAAAGCGGCAATAGTGACATTCGTGCGGGCGGTGGACGGGCGAGGGCCGGTCCGCGGAAGCGGACCGGCCCAGAGGAGCGTCGTGTATGTGCCGCTACGACCGGGATGTGCTCTTGGCGGCCGTACCGGCGCACAGCATCCCCAGGATCACGGCGAGTGCACCGATGATGATGTTGTTGATGACGACACCCGCGTCCGGGCTCTCGCCCACGATCCACGGCGCGATGATCATCCACGCGCCCATCGCGCAGAAGGCCCAGCTGAGGCCGTACATGCGCTCCGGGGCCCGGGTGAATCCGAGGGCCAGCAGGCCGATCGCGATGCCCATGACCAGGTTGTGGGTCACGAGCGCGGGCTGGCTGGTCGTGTAGTGGAGTATCCAGGGGGACACCGCACAGTACAGACCGAGCAGGAACACCGGTCCGTCCACGAGCACCACGTCACGACCGCCGAGCACGCGGTCGTAGCGTTCCCGCATCTCACCTACGTCGGGGTGGGCGGACATGTCGCCTCTGGTGGGCTGCACGTTGGCCATGACTCGTCTCCTTTGACTCGCAGGCCTGACCGCGTCTGGTGCGGTTTGCGGTTTGCGCCGCCTAGACGCCATTCTGCGCTTATTTTTTCTTTATGTGTAGAGCTCGGCGAGGGTGCCGGCCGGGTGTCGAGAGTGGGGAAGGCCGTTCGTGTAGGAGGTGAGAGCGCGCCACAGGGGCACGCTCCGATGCCGAGGAGGCCGTGATGAAGTACTACCTGCTCAGCGTGATGCAGCCGGTCGGCGAGCTGCCCGCGCCGGAGGTGCTCGCCGAGATCGGCGCGCGTCTGGACGTCTTCCACCAGGAACTGAGGCAGGCCGGTGCCTGGGTCTTCGCCGGGGGTCTGCACGGGCCGGAGTCCTCCACCGTGGTGCGGCCCCGCTCCGGTGACGTCCTGATCACCGACGGGCCGTACGCCGAGGGCAAGGAGATGCTCGGCGGGATCTGCCTGATCAAGGCACCCGATCTGGACGCGGCCCTCGCCTGGGGGCGCAAGGCGGCTCTCGCGACCACCCTGCCCATCGAGGTGCGACCGTTCATGGGCGAAGCCGAGGACTGATGACGGCGATGGACATCGAGGGCGTCTTCCGCGCGGAGTACGGCCGGGCGGTCGCCGTCCTCGTGCGCCGGCTCGGCGACATCGACCTCGCGGAGGAAGCCGTCCAGGACGCCTTCGCCACGGCGGTGCGGCGCTGGCCGGAGACCGGTGTGCCACCGAGCCCGGCCGGGTGGATCATCACGACCGCCCGCAACCGGGCGATCGACCGGCTGCGCAGGGAGGCGAAGCGGGACGAACGGCACGCCCAGGCCGCGCTGCTCCACGCCCCCGACGACGCACCGCCCGAGGAGGGCCCCGTGCGCGACGAACGACTCCGGCTGATCTTCACCTGCTGCCACCCCGCACTCGCCACCCAGGCCCAGGTCGCCCTCACCCTGCGTCTTCTCGGAGGGCTCACCACCGCGCAGATCGCCCGCGCCTTCCTGGTGCCGGAGTCGACGATGGCGCAGCGGATCGTGCGGGCCAAGGCCAAGATCCGCGACGCCCGGATCCCCTACCGCGTTCCGGGCGACGCCGACCTGCCGGACCGGCTGCGGAGCGTACTGGCCGTCGTCTACCTCGTCTTCAACCAGGGGTACGAGAGCGAGGCGGCCCTGTGCGAGGAGGCCGTGCGCCTCGGACGCCTGCTGACCGAGCTCATGCCGGACGAGCCCGAGGCCACCGGGCTGCTCGCGCTGATGCTCCTTGCTGGATCGCGCGGGCACGCCCGGCAGGACGAGCACGGTGAACTCGTGCCGCTGCCCGAGCAGGACCGCGGCCGCTGGGACCGGCGGGCGATCGGCGAGGGGCAGGTACTCGTGAGGCGCTGTCTGCGCCGCGGCCGACCCGGGCCGTACCAGATCCAGGCCGCGATCCAGGCGGTGCACAGCGACGCGCCGACCGCCGAGGCCACGGACTGGACACAGATCCTGCGGCTGTACGACCAGCTCATGGCCGTCGCCCCCAGCCCCGTCGTGGCCCTGAACCGGGCGGTCGCCGTCGCCGAGGTCCACGGCCCGCAGCAGGCCCTCGATCTCGTGGACGCCCTCGACCTCGACGGCTACCACGTCTTCCACGCCGTGCGCGCCGACTTCCTGCGCCGCCTAGGACGCCGCGCCGAGGCGGTGCGGGCGTACGAGACGGCGGTCGTGCTCGTCGAGAGCCCGGCGGAACGGGCCTTCCTCCAGCGGCGGATCGCCACGCTCACCCGCTGAACTTCCGTATGGCCAAGTCACGCTGCAGGCGGCCCGATTGACGGCCTGATCGACTGGTCTACACCCTTGACTGGTACAGACCAAAGCGGTTGAGTGTGTCCTCACACCCCCCACCACGGCCGCCCCCACGCCGTGGCCGACCTGGTCGGCGCGTGCGCTCAAAGGCTCTGCTTCGCCCTGCCCTTGACCGGGTGCGGCCGTGCTCCGCGAAGGAGTTGATCCCGTGTCGAGGCGCCGTACAGCCGCAGCCCTGTCCTCACTCGCCCTGGGCAGCGCCGCGCTGGTGCTCCAGCCGGCCCCCAGCGCGTCCGCCGCCGGCTTCGTCGTCAGTGAGTCGCAGTTCAACCAGATGTTCCCGAACCGGAATTCCTTCTACACCTACAGCGGCCTCACCGCCGCCCTCAGCGCCTACCCCGGCTTCGCCAACACCGGCAGCGACACGGTGAAGAAGCAGGAGGCCGCGGCCTTCCTCGCCAACGTCAACCACGAGACCGGCGGTTTGGTCCACATCGTCGAGCAGAACCAGGCCAACTACCCCCACTACTGCGACCGGAGCCAGCCCTACGGCTGTCCCGCCGGCCAGGCCGCCTACTACGGCCGCGGTCCGATCCAGCTCAGCTGGAACTTCAACTACAAGGCCGCGGGCGACGCTCTGGGCATCGACCTGCTGAACAACCCCTGGCGGGTCCAGAACGAGTCGGCCGTCGCCTGGAAGACCGGCCTGTGGTACTGGAACACCCAGTCCGGCCCCGGCACCATGACCCCGCACAACGCCATGGTCAACCAGGCCGGCTTCGGCCAGACCATCCGCAGCATCAACGGCGCCCTGGAGTGCGACGGCAAGAACCCGGCGCAGGTGCAGAGTCGCGTCAACGCCTACCAGCGCTTCACGCAGATCCTCGGCGTGTCGCCGGGCGGCAACCTGTACTGCTGACGGCCGGCGGGCAGAGGTGGGACCGCCCGTCCTACGACGGCTGTCCCACCGCGACCCGCAGAGGTGCCCGGAAGGACAGCAGGCCCAGCATCGGCACATCCGCCACGTCCGCCACCGGCCGGATCCGCGGCAGGTGGCGGGCCGCAGCCCGCAGGGCCACCGCCGCCTCCGTCCGGGCCAGCGAGGCGCCCGGGCAGCGGTGGCGGCCGGCGCCGAACGCCAGATGCCGTCGGACCTCGGCCCGGTGCGGGCACATGCGCTCCGGCGTGTCGAACACCTCCGGGTCCGATCCGCTCCCCATGAGCATCAGGAGCAGCTGCGCACCCGCGGGCAAGGTCACCCCGCCCAGCTCGACCGGGCGGGCGGCCACCCGGCGCCAGGTGGTCACCGGTGGTTCGCGCCGCAGCACCTCTTCCACCCATGCCTCGGCCAGACCCTCCTCGGACGCGAGACGGGGCCACAGACCGTCCTCGGCCAGCGCCCGGCTCAGCACGGTGGCGATGAGCTGGCCGGTGGTGGACTGTCCGGCGATGAAGACGAAGAAGCACACGCCGACCGCGGTCGCCACGTCGACGGGTTCGCCGTCGGGAAGGCGATGCGCGGTCAGAGCCCCGATGAACGAGTCGGGCGGGGCGGTGCCGTCCCTCACCGTCCGGGTCAGCCACTGATGGAACTCGCCCACGAGCTCGGCCAGTTCGAGCCGGCGTCGCGGATCGGGCCGCCCCCAGAAAAGCTCCAGCGACGCGTCGCTCCAGCGGATCAGCGTGGCCGGGGAGACGCCGTCGATGCCCAGCAGCTCCATCAGCACCCGGCACGGCAGGACTTGGGCGAAACCCGGGAAGAGGTCGTGGTCATCCCCGGCGTCGATCCGCTGACGTGCGGCGGTGAGCAGCTCGTCGGCCACGCCCTCGATGACCGGCACGGCGGCGGCGACGCGCCGGGCATGGAAGAACCGCGTGACCACCCGGCGCAGCCCGGGATGGCTGGCGGTGCCGTTGTTGGCCAGCGCCGGCGGCATCTTGAACCCGGCACGGGCGAGCACCCGTAGAACATCGACCGGCAGCGGGGCGACGGCGTGCTGGGCGTTGTCCGGGTGGAAGGTGTCCGGGTCGAGCAGTACGCGGCGTACATCCTCGTAGCGGCTGATCAACCACAGCCCGGTATCTTGATCGTGATGCACCGGCGCATCGGCGCGCAGCGCGTCCAGCCAGGGAAACGGGTCGCGCACGAAGCCGTCGCCGAAGAGATCGAGCAGCCCGAGGGGATCACCCGCGGACCCGCTCTGAGCTGGGGAAGTCACGGCTGGACGCTAACACGTGACAGTACGGCCACCACCGGTGTGTGCGCGGCGTCACGTGAGTGCCCCGGCATGTGCGACACTCCGCCGATGACCCCCGAAACGATCACCGCGGACGCCGCGGGCACCTGGAAACTCGGCGATCTCGACGTCAGCCGTATCGGCCTCGGCGCGATGCGGCTGACGGGCAGTGCCGCCTTTCACCACGGCACCCCGAGCGACCGCGAGCGCTCCATAGCCGTACTCCACAGGGCGATCGAGCTCGGCATCAACCACATCGACACCGCCGCCTTCTACTTCTCCGCCCTGCGCTCCGCCAACGAACTCATCAACAGCGCGCTGGCGCCGTACGCGGACGACCTGGTCATCGCCACGAAGGTGGGCCCGTACCGCGACTACTGGGGGGAGTGGGGCACCTCCGCCCGCCCCGACGAGCTGCGTGGCCACGTCGAGGAGAACCTGCGGCAGCTCGGCCGCGACCACCTGGACCTCGTCTATCTGCGCCGCATGCGGCAGGACTCCATCGCCGAGCACTTCGGCGCGCTGGCCGAACTGCGCGAGGCCGGTCTGATCCGGCACCTAGGCGTCTCCGCCGTGGAGCCCCGGCATCTCGCCGAGGCGCAGGCCATCGCGCCCGTGGTGAGCGTGCAGAACCGGTACGCCGTCGACCGGCCCGACCCCATGGACGACGACGTCCTGCGCATCTGCGCGGCGCAGGGCATCGCGTTCGTGCCGTTCTACGCGGTGGCCGGCGAGGCGGGCGCCGAGGGCGCGACCCGTGCGCACGACGAGGCGGTGCTGGCCGTCGCGCGGGAGCACGGCGCGAGCCCCACCCAGGTGCGCATCGCCTGGACCCTGCACCAGGGCCCGCACGTCCTCGCCATCCCCGGCACCGGCAACCCCGGCCACCTCGCCGAGAACGTGGCCGCGGGCGCCCTCCGCCTCAGCGACGACGAGCTGGCCCGGCTCGACAAGGCGCGACAGCAGTCCGGTTGAGCCGGGCGACACCGGACCGGCTGAGCCGGGCGACAGCCCTGGTTCAACCCGCGGACCCGGTCACCGGGTAGTGGTCCGAGAGGTTGGTGTACGTGTAGTCCGTACCCCAGCTCGTCACCGTCCAGGGCGCGCTCTGCTCCTTGACGACGTCGTTCTTCCAGGCCGCGGGACGGGCGTGACCCGCGCGATGCAGGACATGGTCCAAGTCCTCGCGCGGGTCGTCGGGGTAGCGGTCGCGCGCGATGGAGTTCTCCTCGGTGTCGAAGGAGTACGGATGCCCGGTGCGTGCGTCGGCTCCGACCAGCCCCCCGTCGGCGAGCATCGAGGCATACTCGGGCGTGCGCGAATCCACGTTCAGGTCACCGGCGACCAGGACCTGCTCACCCGCGGGGATGTTCTTGGCGTCGAGGAACGTGTCGATCGCCTTGAACTGGCGGCTGCGCATGGCCGCCGCCTCCCCGGCGTCACAGCCGGGGTCGGTCGACTGGGCGTGCGTGCCCACGACGTGCACCTTGGCTCCGTTCACGTTCAACACGACATAGGCGAAGCCCTTGTTGGACCACCAGTCCGCCCCGCACGCGTCCTTGTAGACCCACTGTTCCTTGCGCACGATCGGCCACTTGCTGAGGACCGTGACCCCGCCGTCCTCCGGCGTCGTCGCCGAGTAGGCGCCACCGGTGGCGTCCCAGCCGCTCCTGGTCCGCCCCACCACCGGCGTCTGATGGGGGTACTCGCTCGCCACGGCGCCCGTGAGCGCGGACGACGACGCGTTGTCGAACGCCTCCTGCACCACCACGACATCGTTCCCGCGGAAGAAGGGAGCCTTCGCGATCTGCGCCGCCCGGTGGTCCTGCCCCCAGTTCGGGTACAGGGTCTTGCTGAACAGGAACACGTGGTACGACAACACCCGCAGCGGCGGCGCCTGCTCGGCGGCCGTGGCGGTCGGTGCCGCCGCCACGAGAGGTGAGGCGGCGAGCGCGAGGGCGAGCGCGGCCGCGCCCTGGGTGCGGCGCGGTGGGAAGAGCGACACTGGATCTCCCTGAGAGTGGGGGTGGAGGGGCGCCGCACATCAAACCACCGGCGATTACTCCCAGGTAACTCCTGTGCGTGAAGAGAATGTCCAGCGGCGGTACGCCTGGCTCAGACGACCCACACCCCGTCCCGCAGGAGATACCGGCCGCGCATCTCGTGCTCCCCGTTGCGCGCCTGCACGGTGCGCGGACGCACCTGGAAGTAGACGTACGGGTTCTCGTCCGAGAGGGGATCCCAGCCCGTCTTCCCGGTGAACGCGGCGGCGGCGTCGGCCGGCACCTCGTCGGCTGCGTACATTCGCACATCGCCGTCGACGAGGACGACGTCCTGGGTGTCTCCCAGGGCCAGTCGGGTCCGTCGCCCGTCGCGCAGATTCCGGCCGGTGGGGGTGGTCGGGCGGGTCGCGAGCCACAGCGATTCGCCGTGCCACACGAACCAGAGCGGAACCAGACACGGAACCCCGTCGGCATCGGCTGTGGCCACCCATACGTCCATCTCCTTCTCCAGGCGGGCCAGGAGGTCACGCTTGCGCCGGGCCGGATCGCGCGGCGGCTCGATGATCTTCATGACCGGGGACGCTACCGGGGGCGCGGGGCGCACGGATCGGGCCCGGGGCCCACCTGCGTTCGGGCCTGAGACCTAGGGCCCTTCTGATGAATCTCCGCGGCGTCGCGACGCCCGGCACGCCCTCTCGCCGCACCGGACAAAAGCCCTAGTAGCTCCGCTACGAGGGCT
>NZ_JBIMKE010000057.1:0-10637 GCF_043673425.1 Streptomyces sp. M41
ACCATCGCTGCCACACCGCACTCGGCGGCCAGCCACCGATCAGCCGTGTGAACAACCCTGCGGGTCAATACACCTAGAGGGTCCCCCCGGAGCCGCGCCGGGTGCGCGTCAGTATCGCTGTGCCTTGGCGATCTCCGCGGTCAGCCGTGGCTCGGCAGGCTTGCGGCTGATCGCGAGCGGCTGGGCCTTCTCGCCGGGTTCGAGGTCCTCCGCGCCCACGAACCGGGTCTCGGCGACCTTGCCGTCGGGGTCGCGGAAGTCGACCTGCACCGCGTAGGACGCGGTCTCGTCCGTGCGGTTGGTGATGTTCACGACGACGGCGAGCAGTCCGGCCGTCTCGGCGCGTGGCTTTCCGGTGAGCGATACGTCCGCGGTGGCGTTGCCCCGGCCGTCGACGTCCTCGAGCTCCTGCTGGGCCGCCTGGTTGGCGCGCGTGATCTCCGCCGACACGGATGCCTCGAACTCCGAGGCGCGGGCGGAGGCGGAGGAGGCCGCGGCCGAGGCCCGCTCGCGGGCTGACGCCTCGAGCGAGGAGAGCGCCGTGGCCGCCGTGCCGGAGAACGACGCCGTGTCGGGACGGGTGGGGGTCGGCCGGGGGGAGGCGGCGCCGTCGCCGTCGTCGTCCCCGCCGCACGCGACCAGCGCCGCGGCACTCGTGACCGTGAGCAGCAGTGCAGCCGGCGCGGTGCGCAGGCGGGCGCGCCGGAGTGGTCTCGTCGCCTTCGACGCTCGGGCGCTCATATCTGGCGGTCCCTTTCTCGCGGCGGTGGGGCAGGCGGCCGGACGGATGCGCGCGAACGAATCGCATCGGCGGCGAGCTGTTTGCCGCCTGCCGTTTTGCTGCCTCATGTCCCAGTACGTGGATCCATCGTGCACGTGGTGCGCAGGTACGGCCACTCAACGTCACGCCGGGCGCCCGGCACGTGATGGGGCTCGGCGGGTGTGGCGGCAGTGCCTGCGCCTCGCCGTGAGCGGGCCACCTGACCCGGGCGGGCCTGGCCCGTCCGTCCGCTACGCCGGCCTCCGCCGGACCAGGTACGTCGCCGCCGCCCCCGCCGCGAAGAGCGCGCCCACCGACACCGCTGTCGCCAGCCAGGTCGCGCCCAGCCACTGGGCGCCCAAGTAGCCGAGGGCCACGCTGTAGACGGCCCAGGCGAGGCCAGCCAGGGCGGACCAGGGGAGGAAGTCGCGGGCGCTGCGGTGGGTGGCGCCGGCGCCGAAGGAGACGACCGAGCGGCCGGCGGGGGCGAAGCGGGCCAGGACGACCAGGGCGCCGCCGCCTCGCGCCAGGGCCGTGCCGAGACGTTCCTGCGCCGACTTCAGGCGGCGGGAGCGGGCGATCGCACGGTCCAGTCGGGCGCCGCCGCGCCGGGCGAGGCGGTAGGCGACGAGGTCGCCGAGGACGGACGCGGTCGCGGCGCAGAGGGTCAGGGCCAGGATGTCCGGGACGTCGTCGGGGACGCGGCCGGTGGCCGCGCCCGACCCCGCCGCCGCGGCCGTGGCGGCCGTGATCACCAGGACGCCGCTGGGCAGGACCGGTACGAAAACGTCCAGCAGGACGGACAGTGCCACCACTACGTAGATCCATGGGGCCGCCGTGAGCGAACCCACGTCCCCGAAACCCTCCAGCACCGCATCTCCCCGTTCCCCCCGTGGCCAGACCGTGCCGCGACGTCGTGGGGGAGCGGCAGGGGCGGCCTATGACAGCCATACAGCGTACGCCGGGGGTGTGACAGGAGATTCATCGGGGGCTCGTGTGTTCGGCACAGGATGTTCACCCGTCCGCCCGGAGTCGATCCGGACTCAATCCCGGACCCGCTCCCGGACTGGATCCCGGACTCGCTCCCCTGACATGAGCGCCCGTACCCGCTCCCCACACGACAGCGCCCGTACCCGCTCGATCTCCGCGGTGTACGGGCGCCGACGTACGTAAGTCGACGTACCTGAAAGGGTGCCGTCGTGCCCAGGGCCGGCGGTGTCAGGCGGCCACCGGGGCCTTGTCGGCCGGGGTGCTCTCCTGAGCCCCGGAGCGCTTGGCGAACAGCCGGTCCAGGCCGAACGCGCCGGAGCCGGTGAAGATCAGCAGGAACATGGCCCAGCAGTACATGGCGGCACCTTCGCCGCTGTTCTCGATGGGCCACAGCGCCTCGGGCTGGTGGACCTTGAAGTACGCGTACGCCATGGCGCCGGAGGAGATGAACGCCGCGGCCCGGGTGCCGAGGCCGAGCAGGACGAGGCTGCCGCCGACGAGTTCGATCACGGCGGCGAACCAGCCCGGCCAGGTGCCGGCTTCCACGGTCTCGCCGCCGAAGGTGCCGAAGAGCGAGTTGGCGCCGTGGCAGGCGAAGAGCAGGCCGACGACGATACGGAACAGGCCGATGGCATACGGCTGGGCGCTGTTGAGGCGTCCGGTCATGTGGGGGACTCCCGCGGTCTGATGGTGGGCCGTCACCAGGAGGAACGGCGAGGGGACGGGTACTGATCGGTAGCGCCCACGTTAGGTAAACCTAATCAAAACTTGCAAGTTCAACATTCGGCCAACGCACCGCCTCGATTTCCCCTGTGATCCCGGGAGATACCGCATGTGGCGCCCCTCTTGCCGGCGCGCCGGCGTCCGAAAGAGTGACCGAATCCACACTGGCGATCACGGGGCCAGTTCGGATTCCATGACCGTCCGCAGCCGCGCCCCGGCCGCACCGGCCGCCCCGCGGACTCCTCCCGCTCCTCCCGTTGCCCCCGCCCCCCGCTCTTCCCGCGCCCGCTCCAGCCGCAGCCGTGCCGAACGCCCGCGCAGGGTCAGGGTCATGAGCTGGTTGCCGAACCACGGCCCGCCCGTCCTGCGCCAGTCGATCGGCGGTCGCGGACAGGTCCCGTGCCCCGCGATCCACCGCCCGAGCAGCCGGGCGGGCGTGCTCCAGCCGAAGCGGAAGCCGAGCCGGATCGCGAGCGGGACGGCGTTGTGGACGGGCGAGCAGGTCAGCTGGAAGACACCGGCGTCGGGCCCGGTACCGTCCGGCCAGGCGGGCTCGGCCACGTACGCGTGATGCACGTCCCCCGACAGCACGCACACCGTCGCCGGCGCCCCGGCCCCCGACCCGGCCTCGGCGATGAGCGCCGCCAGCGCGTCGAAGGACGACGGGAACGCCGCCCAGTGCTCCAGATCCGCCCGCCGGCGCAGATCCTCCCCGAACCGCGCCCAGCGCTCCCCGCGCTCGCCCCGGCACAGCGCGGCGTTCCATGCCTCGGCGTCGTGCACCAGGTGGGGCAGCAGCCAGGGCAGGGACGTGCCGATCAGGAGGTGGTCGTAGGAGCCGGGGGCGTCCAGCGCCTGTTCGCGCAGCCATCGTGCCGTGCCGGGGTCCAGCATGGAGCGTGCGTCCTCGTCGAGCACCCGGGCCGCCCGCGTGTCCACCATCAGCAGCCGTACGCGGCCGAAGTCGCGCCGGTAGCTCCAGCGGACGGAGGCCGGGTCGGTGTCCGCCCGGCAGGCGAAGGAGCGCAACAGGTCGGTGCCGTCGGGGACTTCGCGTACGGCGGCGTGGAGCGGGTCGGCGGCCAGCTCGGCCGGGGAGAGGTTGCCCAGGTGCTGGTGCACCCAGTACGACATCAGTCCGCTCAGCAGCCGCTCGCGCCACCACGGGGTGGCCCGCATGTCGGCGAGCCAGGCGGCGGAGGTGTTCCAGTCGTCGATGACGTCGTGGTCGTCGAAGATCATGCAGCTCGGCACGGTGGAGAGCAGCCAGCGCACCTCGGGGTCGAGCCAGGACTCGTAGTAGAGCCGGGTGTACTCCTCGTAGTCCGCGACCTCGTCGCCCGGCGGGTCGTTCAGATCGCGCCGCGCGGCCAGCCAGCGCCGGGTCGCCTTGGAGGTCTCGTCGGCGTACACCTGGTCGCCCAGCAGCACGAGCACGTCGGGCCGCTCACCGTCCGGGTCGCCGGCCATCCGGGCCGACAGGGTGTCCAGCGCGTCCGGGCCCACCGGGTCCTTCTCGCCGGCCGGCGGCGCGGCCCAGCGGCAGGAGCCGAAGGCCAGGCGGACGGTGTCGTCGGCGGCCGGGGTGCGGATGACGGAGGGCGGGAAGGGGGAGTCGGGCAGCGGCCATACCCGGGTGCCGTCGAGGAGGACCTCGTACGGCGTCGTCGTGCCCGGGGTGAGGCCGGTCACCGGCACCAGGGCGTAGTGGTGCCCGGCGATCTGGAAGGTGCGGGACTCGCCACCGGAGCCGTCCGCGCCGCGCACCTCGGCGGCGCACGGCCGGCTCGCCTCGACCCAGACGGTCGCGGACGAGCCGTCGGCGTACCTCAGCAGTGGTCCAAGGCGCAGTTCGGCCACGTCATGCCCTCCTCCGTCGCCCCGTACGGTACGGAACGACGGAGGAGAACGGGGAGGTTCCGCAGGTCACGGTTTGCCGAACTCCCGCATTGGACGTCCGGCGCCGCCGCGGCTGCTCAGCAGCTCGCCAGGTGGTTCGTGAGCGCGGACTTCTCCGCCGAGTCGACCGAGAGGCCGTAGTAGTACTTCACCTGGACCCAGGCGCGGACGTAGGTGCAGCGGTAGGCCGTGCGCGAGGGCATCCACTGGGCCGGGTCCTGGTCGCCCTTGGCCTGGTTCACGTTGTCCGTGACGGCGATGAGCTGGGGGCGGGTCAGGTCGTTGGCGAAGGACTGGCGGCGCGAGGTGGTCCAGGCGCCGGCGCCGGAGTCCCAGGCCTCGGCCAGCGGGACGAGGTGGTCGATGTCGACGTCGGAGGCGGCGGTCCAGGTGGCGCCGTCGTACGGGGAGTACCAGCTGCCGCTGGTGGCGGCGCAGGAGGAGTCGGTCACGACGCCCGAGCCGTCGCGCTTGAGGACCGTCTCGCGGGTGTTGCAGGCGCCGGACTGGGTGCTCCAGTGCGGGAAGAGGTCGCGGTCGTAGCCGGTGCGGTCCTCGGTGGCCACGGTGAGCTGGGCCAGATAACCCCGGGCGGTGGCGGCGCTGACCGGCGTGGGGAGCGCGGCGGAGGCGGTCGGACCGTTGAAGAGCCCGGCCGAGGCGATGACGCCGGTCAGCGCCGAGAGTATGCTGACACGTCGACGCGCGTAGAACTTCGTCATGCGAACTCCCTTGTGGGGTGGGGGTGTTGGCGTGCGGGCATGGAGAATGCGCGCGACGCCGCGTTGCGGGGAGATGGGCACCCGGTGAGAAATTAGTGACGGGTGCATGACATAACAAGGTTTACGGCGAAACTTTGCGGCGGAACGATTCCGCGCCGGTCTCGTATGATGGGGGACGCAGAAGGGGAGTAGCTCTTCGCCGGACCGTCGACATACTGCTCAGCTCGTCTGAGCCGGCGCCCGGAGGCGGACCTCGTTCATGGGCCGGCCAGCGAGACCTTCGGCA
Source organism: Streptomyces sp. M41 (assembly GCF_043673425.1). NCBI lineage: Bacteria > Bacillati > Actinomycetota > Actinomycetes > Kitasatosporales > Streptomycetaceae > Streptomyces > Streptomyces sp. M41. Next base: position 5,381 of record NZ_JBIMKE010000057.1, read on the forward strand.
AGCAGTGCACGCTCGTGCCGCACGGCACGGGCGCCCAGTGCGCTGCCGTGCCGAGGTGTCGCAGCGCAGTGACCATGCTCTCGGTGGGGCAGCCCCGACCGATTGAGGAACCTTGATCAGCTTCACCGTGACGGCCGTCGTCTTCGGCGTCGTCTTCCTCGCCGAACTGCCCGACAAGACCGCGCTCGCCGGGCTCGTCCTCGGCACCCGCTATCGCGCCTCGTACGTCTTCGCCGGAGTCGCCGCCGCGTTCGCGGTGCATGTCGCGCTGGCGGTGGCGGCGGGCAGTGTGCTGACGCTGTTGCCGCAGCAGATCGTGCACGCGCTGACGGGTGTGCTGTTCCTGGGTGGCGCGGCGGTTCTTCTCATGAAGAAGGATGAGGACGAGGAAGAGGTCCGGAGGCCGGAGAATCAGTCCTTCTGGAAGGTGTCCGGGGCCGGGTTCATGCTCATCCTCGTCGCCGAGTTCGGGGACCTGACGCAGATCATGACGGCGAACCTCGCGGCGCGTTACGACGATCCGCTGTCGGTCGGCCTCGGCGCGGTGCTGGCGCTGTGGGCCGTGGCGGGGATCGGGATCGTCGGCGGGAAGGCGCTGATGCGGCGGGTGCCGCTGCGGCTGATCACCAAGGTGGCGGCGCTGGTGATGCTCGGGCTCGGGCTCTGGAGCCTGTGGGAGGCGGTCGCCGGCTGAGGGCTCTTGTGTGCGTGAGGGGCGGCCGGGCTGAACTGTCGGTGAACGGTCGGCGGGGGTGGTGGCGGTATGCCGCTCGGTTTTGTACCGTGGAGGAACAAAGTGGCTCCCGCCTGTTTTCCCTGACCGGCGGGCGGGACCACCTTGTCCCTTCGGGGATCCCTCTCGGAGGCCCACCCTTCGCCTCCGCGCCCGTCGCCCTTGGAGCTGCCGATGCCGGCCACCGCTGTGCCCACCGTGCTCACCGCCCGTGCCCTTCTCCTCGACATGGACGGCACCCTCGTCAACTCGGACGCCGTCGTCGAACGGATCTGGCGTCGCTGGGCCGACCGGCACGGGCTGCACGGGGACGACGTGATGAAGGTCGTGCACGGGCGGCAGGGGTACGCGTCGATGGCGCTGCTGCTGCCCGACCGGCCGATGGAGCAGAACCACGCGGACAACGCGCGCATGCTCGCCGAGGAGACGGCGGACGTGGCGGGCGTGGTGGCGATACCGGGCGCACCGGACTTCCTCGCCTCCCTGAGCGGGCTCCCGCACGCGCTGGTGACCTCGGCGGACGTGGCGCTGTCCACGGCACGGATGGCTGCCGCCGGGCTCGACCTGCCCGATGTACGGGTGACCGCGGAATCGGTCGGCGCCAGCAAGCCCGACCCGGAGGGCTTCCTCAAGGGGGCCGCCGAACTGGGGGTCCAGCCCGAGGAGTGCGTGGTCTTCGAGGACTCCGCAGCCGGGATCCAGGCCGGCCACGCGGCCGGCATGCGGGTCGTGGGAGTCGGCGAGCGCGCCGGGGCGCACGATCCGGACGCGCTGGTACGGGACCTTCGACAGGTCCGGGTGGAGTCTTCCGGGGACGGGTGGCTTCGGGTTTACGTCGGGTAGGGCACCGTCAGTGGGTGGCCCGACGTGCCGATCTGACCGGTCGCCGGCGCGGTGGCCCACCCAAGGGGCGCGGGGAACTGCGCGATCAGCCCTCGACTGCCCGCAGTCGCCTTGGGGGCCGCGGTCGCGAGTTCTTGGGCGATACGGCGCCGGGGTCACGGCTTCTGCGTCGTCGGCGGCGCGGTGGCCCACCTACACGGTCCCGAGTTCTCACGGCTCCCGCGTCTCCGATTCCAGCAGCTCCCGCGTCTCCGCGTCGTACACGCCGTACTCCTCCGGCCCGACCCCCCGAGCCCACTGGAACCGCGCCACCGCATCCTCGACGGCCTCGGTGTACGTGCCTTTCGGCTCCCGTGTGTACAGGCCCAGCTGGGTCAGCCGTAGTTCGAGTTCCACCACCTCGGGGCCCCGGTCGCCGCGGCCGAGAATCGCAGGCGCCGTCTCCCGTGCCGCAGGCGACTCCTCCCCAGCCCCGGCCCCAGCGCCGCCGGCCTCCGTGGCCGACGGGGTGTTCGTCGGCTTCGGCGCGGAGGCGGACGGTGTCGGCACCGGGGCGGGGTCGGACGGTGTCGGTGAGGTGGACGCACTCCCCGTGCGGGACGGGGACACCGCGGGCGGCGACGTCCGCGGCGGCGCTCCGCTCGGCGGCGGAGTCCCGGCCTCCGTCTCGCCGGCCGGCGCGTCCGGCACGCTCGCCCGTACCTCCTTCGGCAGTGCCCTGTCCCGAGACGGCGTCTCGTACGCCAGCAGCCCACTCGCCAGGCCCGCCGCCGCCAGCACGGCCACGACGCCGCCGCCCACCCCGAGCAGCACGGTACGGCGACGCCGGCCGCCGGCCCGGCCCGCGGCGGAGCCGGCGGATCCGGCGGATCCGGCGGGACCCGTGTCGTCCACCTCGTGCGGCGCCGTCTCCGGTTCGAACAGGCTGATGTCCTCCGCGCTCGGTTCCGTCCCGGGAGCCCCGGGCGCGGACACCGGGTCCGTCGGCGGTACCGGCCGCAGAGGCATCGTTTCCGCGGGGTCGCGCTCCTGCTCGGCGTCGGTCCCCGCGTCGCCCTCCAGTTCCACGTATGGCCGTATCCGCAGCGGATCGAAGTCCTCCGCCGCCGCGGCCTGAGCCGTACGGGCGTCCCGCAGGGCCTCGGACACGCGCCGGCCGCAGCCGCACGACGGGGTGTTGTCGGCCGCTCTCGGCGCCCCGCACTCCGGGCATGAACGGCCGGTCGGATGCCCCGGGTCGGCCGGGTCCCCGCTTCCCGCTGTTCCCCTCGACTCGCTCACGTGTTCGTCCCTCCCCTCGCGAACTCCCCAGATTATGCAGACGTTCCTCACGCCGTCTCCGTAAGCCCCCGGAACGAGCAATTCCAAAGGGACTCGACAGGCCATAACCGGGCATAGCGATCACGATGGGAGGTGTGTGGGAGGTGTAACGACAGCCTCGGGAGGTCTTCATGGGCGGGGATGCGCACGGTATGACGGGAAATGTGCGTGACGCGCAGCCCCCGCAGCGGGGAGTCGAGCCGCACGAGAACGTGCCCGGCAACGTCCTCGTCTCCATCGGCGCGCTGCTTCTCGGCATGCTGCTCGCCGCCCTCGACCAGACCATCGTGTCGACCGCGCTGCCCACCATCGTCAGCGACCTCGGCGGCCTGGAGCATCTGTCCTGGGTCGTGACCGCGTATCTCCTGGCGTCCACGGCCGCGACTCCGCTGTGGGGCAAACTCGGTGACCAGTACGGGCGCAAACGGCTCTTCCAGATCGCGATCGTGATCTTCCTCGTCGGCTCCGCGCTGTGCGGCATGGCGCAGGACATGGCCCAGCTCATCGCCTTCCGCGCCGTTCAGGGCGTCGGGGGCGGCGGGCTCATGGTGCTGTCCATGGCGATCGTCGGCGACATCGTCCCGCCCCGCGAACGGGGGCGGTACCAAGGGCTGTTCGGGGCCGTGTTCGGGGCGAGCAGTGTACTCGGGCCGCTGCTGGGCGGGGTGTTCACGGAGCATCTGAGCTGGCGGTGGGTGTTCTACATCAACCTCCCCGTCGGGATCGTCGCGCTCGCCGTCATCGCCGCCGTCCTGCGGATTCCGCACAAGGCGAAGGCCCATGTCATCGACTACGTCGGTACGTTCCTCATCGCCTCCGTCGCCACCTGTCTGGTGCTGGTGGCGTCCCTCGGGGGGACGACCTGGGGGTGGGGGTCGGCGCAGATCATCGGGCTGGCCCTGCTCGGGGTCCTGCTCGCGGTGGCGTTCGTCGCGGTGGAGCGGCGGGCCGCCGAACCCGTGCTGCCGCTGAAGCTGTTCCGGGTGCGGACCTTCACGCTGTCCGCGATCATCAGCTTCATCGTCGGGTTCGCCATGTTCGGCGCGATGACCTATCTGCCGACGTTCCTCCAGGTCGTGCAGGGTGTCAGTCCGACCATGTCGGGTGTGCACATGCTGCCGATGGTCATCGGCATGCTGCTGTCGTCCACCGCGTCCGGGCAGATCGTCAGCCGGACCGGGCGCTGGAAGGTGTTCCCGCTCGCCGGGACCGCGGTGACCACGCTGGGGCTGTTGCTGCTCCACCAGCTGGACCTGGACAGCTCCACCTGGGAGATGAGCGTCTTCTTCTTCGTCTTCGGGCTGGGGCTGGGGCTGGTCATGCAGGTGCTGGTGCTGATCGTGCAGAACGCCGTGTCGTACGAGGATCTCGGCGTCGCCACCTCCGGTGCGACCTTCTTCCGGTCCATCGGGGCCTCGTTCGGCGTCGCCATCTTCGGCACGATCTTCGCCAACCGGCTCGACGACGAGCTCGTGGAGGCGTTCGCGGGGGTACGGCTTCCGGCCGGGGTGACCCTGGACGGGCTGGAGGCGGATCCACGCGGCATCGCCGAGCTGCCGTCGGCGTTGCAGCCGGGGGCGCTTCAGGCGTACGCGTCCTCCATCACCGATGTGTTCCTCTACGCCGCGCCCGTCGCTCTGCTCGGGTTCGTGCTCGCCTGGTTCTTGCGGGAGGACAAGCTGCGGGGGTCCGTGCGGGCGCCCGATCTCTCCGAGACGCTGGCCAGCAATCCGGTCGAGCGGTCGTCGTACGACGAGGTGTGCCGGGCGTTGTCGGTGCTGGGTACGCGGGAGGGGCGGCGGGAGGTGTACCGGACGATCACCGAGCGGGCGGGGTACGACCTGTTGCCGGCGGCGGGGTGGCTGTTGCTGCGGATCAAGAAGTACGGGTGGGTGGAGCCGGCGGTGCTCACGGAGCGCAGCGCGGTGCCGTTGACGGTGATCCTCGAGGCGGCGCGGCAGGTCGAGGAGCGGCGGCTGGCTGTTCGTGAGGGGCTGGATCTTGTGCTGACCGAGGCCGGGAGGGGGGTTGCGGAGCGGTTGGCTCTGGCTCGGGAGGCTTCGTTGGCCGAGTTGTTGGGGGACTGGTGGGGGCCGGATCGGCCTACGGATCTCATTCAGCTGGTGAAGGAGCTGAACGAGGAGCTGTGCGGGTCGGATCGGGAGCAGCCGCAGGCTTGAGGGGCTGTTCGGGTTCGGGTTCGGGTTCGGTGGGGGTTCGCCTCGATGCCTGCGGCGGCCTGTGGCTTCTTGGTGGGGGTGCGCGTAGCGCCTGCGGGTGGGGGGTGGGTCGGGGGGGGGGGGGGGGGGGGGGGGGGGGGGGGGGGGGGGGGGGGGGGGGGGGGGGGGGGGGGGGGGGGGG
>NZ_JBIMKE010000058.1:0-9615 GCF_043673425.1 Streptomyces sp. M41
TCTGGACGAAGACCGCAGACGAGATCCTCGACAAAGTCGCCGCATACTGCCGACGAATCTCTGACTCAGGTCACTAGTGGCCGACCGGTGCACCGGACTCGACGGCGTGCAGTGTGACATCGCGATGGTCCGGACTCCGGATGGTCACAGTCGGCTCGAGCTGGCGAAGTACCGCAGCCCTGCGGCGATCAGTGCGGGGCCGCGGAAGCGGCCGCACAATGTTGTGGGCACACACCGTTGCCCGTCTGCGCCCTCACGGCGCCGAACTTGTCGGTGAGATCGCCCGGTTCGAGGACAGCTTTCTGCTCTGCTACATCCGGCACCCGGAGGGCATCATCGTCGGACTGGCCCAGCAACTGCGCTGAGAGGGAGAGCCGAATCGTGCCGCTGAGCCGGACCCGTCGAGGTTCTGAACCGCCTGATCGGCCAGGATCTGCCGGCTCCCTCGGACCTCGCCCTGCAGTCACCACTGTCACCGGATCTCGCCGTGCGCGCGGTGTCGCCGTGCGCACGGGGTGGCTACGTCATGTCCTGCCGCAGCTGCGTGTCCGTGCCGCCTTGTGCCAGGGTGCGTAAGGCGTCCTGTTCAGGCCGTGGTGTGAGGCGGTGTGGGGTGCATACGACGGCCGCCGTCGGCGACGACGGCACTGGGGGCCCGGGGCCCGGGGCCTTCAGGCCGGCGGCAGTCGTGTTGAGGCGTGGGGTGGTGCGGCGGGGTGGGGTGAGCAGCAGCCGCGGCGGGGTCCTGGCTGGGCGTTTTCTGGCCGGGCCGTGTGAGGGTCGCGCGGCGAGGTCGTCTGCGCTGCGGTCACAGTGTCTCGTTGAGAGGTGACAGAGGGGTTGCCGGTGCGGGGGAGTAGTGCGCCGGCGGGAGCACAGCTGGTGCGGAAGGCTTCAGTGGTGTGGGTGGTGGTGCGGTCGGGCGGGTGATGGGGGCGGGGAGGGCGCGGTGTGTGTGCCCGGCCTCGCCCACTCGCCCGGAGCCGACCATCGCCCGCCGCCGGTGCGTGGTGTGCCGGTGGGTATGTGACTGTGCTGCAGGCGTTGCCCGACTGGCTGTCCTCACCCGGGAACTCCGGCACCCAGCTCCACTCCCTCGTGTGCGGGCGGACCGGGTGCCGTGGCGTGTGTCCTGCGGTAGGTGCCGGGCGGTGTCCCGAACACCCGGCTGAAGGCCTTGGCGAAGGCGAATTCGGAGGAGTATCCGCATTGACGGGCGATGCTCCGCAGCGGGGCATCGCCGGAGGTGAGAAGTCGGCCGGCTGTGGTCATGCGCCACCAGGTCAGGTATGCCAGGGGAGGCTGTCCCACGACCGCTGCGAATCGCCGTGCGAAAGCCGCCCGGGACATACCGGCGCGCGCGCCGAGTTCGGCCACGGTCCATGGATGGGCCGGATCGTGGTGGATCGCGTGCAACGCATCGGCGACGGCCTGATCGGAGAGGGCAGCGGCCCAGCCGCCGGCAGCGTTCCTGGCTTGGTCGTGCAGCCAGGAACGCAGGATGTATACCAGCAGCGTGTCGAGCAGCGCCGGCACTGCGGCATCCGAGCCGGGCCCGGGCTGCTCCAGTTCGCTGCCCAGCAGATGGACGGCCGCGCGCAGGTCCGGATGGACACCGATGCGGGCGGGCATATGGACGACGTCGGGCAGTCCGGTGAGCAGGGGGTGGGCCCGGGCCCGGTTGAGCCGGTAGGAACCGCACAGCACGGTGGTGGCCGGTCCGGTCCCGGGCGCTGCGTCTTCGGTCGGCACCCAGCTTCCGTCCCGTGCCTCGACGACCTCGACCAGAGGCGTGGCCGGATGGTCCGCGATGCCGTGCCCGCGTCCGTGCGGGAGGAACACCACGTCGCCCGGGGCGAGTGCGAGAGGGTCACCCGCGGGAGGCAGGAGCCAGCAGGAGCCTTCCAGGATGACGTGGAAGCCGGCTCCCTCGGAGGCGGCGAAGCGCATGCCCCAGGGCGCGGGCAGATGGGTTCGGGAGGAATGGGGCCGCCCCGTCCGCATGGCGGTGATCGCGTCGCTGAGCACGTCCATAAGTCGCAAACATATCCCAGCATCTGCTTCCTGAGACTGACGGACAAAGAAGCTGTACTGCAAGACATGGATGGTCTCCCCCTCCCGTCCGTAACGTCTACGGCATGCCGACACACGCACGAGCTGTGCTTTTCCACGAACTCGGTGGACCCGACGTCCTGAAGCTCGAGGAGGTGCCCATCGCCGCTCCGGGAGCGGGCGAGGTCCAAGTCCGCGTCCACGCCATCGGGCTGAACCGGGCAGAGGCCCTTTTCCGCTCGGGCGGCTACTACTACCAGCCCACCCTTCCCGGCTCGCGACTCGGTTTCGAAGCCGCGGGAACGATCGAGGCGGTCGGCCGCGGCGTCGAAAGCTTCGCACCCGGCGACGCGGTGAGCATCCTCAGCGACCAGGAGATGTCACGGCACGGCGTCTACGCCGACCACGTCAACGTGCCGGCGCACGCCCTTGTGCGACGCCTGGCAATGATGGATGCGGTGGCAGGCGCGGCTGTATGGACGGCGTACCTGACCGCCTACGGCGCCCTGGTCGAGGTGGGCCGCCTCCGGTCCGGTGACAGAGTCCTGATCACAGCGGCCTCCAGCAGTGTGGGCCTGGCGGCCATTCAGATCGCCAACCACCTCGGCGCCGTCCCCATCGCCGTCACCCGCAACCCAACCAAGTCCAAGAGGCTGCGCATGGCCGGAGCCGCCCACGTCATCACCACAGAAGAAGACGACTTCCTCAGCCAGGTGCACGCCGTGACCGACGGACAGGGGGCCGCGATCGTCTTCGACGCCGTCGCCGGCCCGGCACTGGCCCAGACCGCCACCGCCGTGGCCGCGGGGGGCTCGCTGATCGTCTATGGATGGCTCGACGCCCGGCCCGCGCCCTTACCCCTGAACTGGCCGCTGAACATCCACGGCTTCGCCGTCGACTTCGTCACAGGCGTCCCAGCTCGCATGGCCCGTGCTCAGGCCTTCGTCGAAGCCGGACTCCGAGCCGGGACCCTTACACCCGTCATCGACAGCACGTTTGACCTGACGGACATCGTGCAGGCCCACCGCCACCTCGAGTCGAACCAGCAGGTCGGCAAGACCGTCGTCACAGTCCAGCACTGACGCCCGTCCTGGCCAATCCGACGGCCGGCCTCGCCACCACAGTCGAGCCTGATGCGACAGTCCCGGAGGCACCCGGTGGCCGCGTCCCGCCGGCGTTGCCGTACTTCCGTCTCGCTACCTGCATCAACGGCCGGGTGCGTCGGAGGTTCAGCAGCGTGGCTGGTGCACTCCGGCCGGATGTCTCTGGGTACGACGCCTCTCCGACCTGCGGTGCCCGGACTTGAGTGAGACACTGCGGCGCTCCCGGCGTCCCGGAGGAGATGTCCGGGCAGCCGTCCGTGAGGTGGGTCGGGCCGGAAAAGTCACCGCGCTCACGACCGGCGCGGATGCCGAGAGGTGCCCGGACTCGTGCGGGACGCCCGGCCAGATGCCCGGAGATCCCTGAGAATGCCCGGACACCACGAAGGCCGGACAACTTGAAGCAACTCACGCCCCCAGGGGTGTCCTGTCGGGGACAGCCGTGAACTCGCCGCCGCCGTTTACGGCATCCGTACGCGCTTGGTACGCGACATGTGCGCTTCACGCTAGGGTCGGGGCAGGAGGTTCCTATGTCCGAGCTGTTCGACGCGGTCGACGCGCTCATTGCGTCCCGCTCCCCGCTGCCGCCCCCGACGGAGCGCAGGCGGCTGCGCCAGGCGCACGGCCTGACGCTGGACGAGGTGGCCACCGCACTGCAGGTGCGGCGCGCGACGGTCAGCGGCTGGGAGGCCGGCAAGACCGAGCCGCGGCCGCCGGAGCGCGACGCATACGCCCGCATGCTCAAGCAGCTCGCCCAGCTCTACCCCGCCGACCCCAACGCCGCGGCGCCCGCGACGGACACGTCGGTCCCCGAGACGCTTGCCGTCCCAGCCGCTCCTGCACCGACGGGAGCTGAACCGGCCCGAGCCCACGCCGAACCCACAGGCCCAATCTCCGGGCAAGCTTCCGAAAACACCGCACTCCGCCCCGCCGTTGTGCCGCATCCAGCGGCCACGGCCAGGCCGACGTCGCGCCGCCCGGCCGCGCGGCGGGCCGCCCTGGCGAACACCCCGGCCGACGGTGTCGACCCGAGGTTCGCCAACGGCCCGCTCGCGGTCGTCGACGTCGGCGACGACGGCCAGGTCCTCGCGTACTGCGTCGGCGGCCTGGTCCTGGACGTGCCCGCCAAGTCCCTCCCGTCCCTGGTCGACTGGACTCTTAAGGAGGCCAGGCTCGGGCAGCCGAAGTTGTCCGGGCCGGGCAAGGACGCCGACCCGCTGATCGTGCTGACCGAGGCCGCGTTGGAGCGTTACGGCCTGCCCGCCACGCTCACCAAGGAGGAGCGCCTGGCCGGGCGGATCCCGGAGGGCCACAAGGCCATCAAGCAGCTGACGCGCGCCAACTGGCAGCTGACGAAGCGAGGGTTCGGGCCGTGGGCGCGGATCTACCGCCCCGCCATGGGTTCGGAGCGTTCCTGCGTGCAGCTGTGCATCCCGTCCTGGCAGGCGCTCGACACCCGCCACTGGGCCGACGCCGCCCAGCTTCCGCCCGCCGAACTCGCCCAGCTGCTCGGTACGTATGCGTCGAGGGTGATGACGCCGCGCGGCTCCACCGCCGTCACCGGCCTGGAGCTGATGACAGCCCTGCACTCGCCCACCCGCGCCTCCGAACCCGACGCTGACGGCAAGCGGCACTCCGAGCACAACCCCGGCTCGCTGGGCAAGGATCCGGTGGACTGCGCACCCTGTGAGGCACCCGACGGGCACCCGCTCCTCGCCGACCTGCCGCGCTTCCACCAGCGCACCCCGGAGGAGGTCCTGGTGGAGGAGGCGTACGACTGGGCGCGCCCGCTCACCGACGCCGAATGCCTGCGCCCTCACCTGGTGGGCATCGACGTGAACATGGCCTTCGCCGCCGGCGCCAACGGCCTGATCGTCGGTCTGGGTGCGCTGACGCACGTGAAGGCGCCGGTGTTCGATGCGAAGCTGCCCGGCTCGTGGCTGGTCGACCTCTCCCACGTGGACCTGTCGAGGGTGAAGGTCGCCAAGGACAAGTGGGTGGAGCTGGACGGCAGTCTGCTGCCGAGCCCGTTCACGCCGTCGGGTGACCGGCCGGATGGGCCGGCCTGGTACGCCACGCCGACCGTGGCGTACGCGGTGGAGCTCGGCTACGAGGTGCGCCCGGTCGAGGCCTACGTCCGCCATGACAACGGCCGCTACCTGGACGCCTGGTACAACCGGCTGCGCGACGCCTACCTCGCCACGATGGCCGACCTCGGGGTGGCCGCGGACCTGCCGCCGGAAGAGTTCCTCGCGGCGATGGACGGCTACCGGCAGAGAGACCCTCAGCTGGCGATCGTGGTGTCTGCGATCAAGGCGACTGTGAAGGGCGGTATCGGCAAGCTGCGCGAACGCCCGCGCGGGGAGGGCTGGAAGCCCGGGCAGCCTTGGCGGGCCCTTGCCCGGCCCACCTGGCGCCCGGACATCCGCGCCGCCGTCATCTCCCGGACCCGCATCAACATGCACCGCAAGATCGTCAAGCATGCCGCCTTCACCGGGCAGTACCCGGTCGCGATCCTCTCGGACTGCGCCGTCTACGCCTCCGACGGGCCCTCCCCGCTGGACTTCCTGCCCTACCGGGACGGCAAGCCGCTGCCCGGCGGCTTCAAGCTCGGCGTGAACCCAGGGCTGGTCAAGCACGAGGGCACTCAGAGCGTGTTGTGGGGTGAGGGCGTGCGCGAGCAGTTCAACGCCCCGGAGCTCAACCTCGCCCGGTACATCAAGGACGGCACCGTCACCGACGTCGACAGCGGGGAGTAGCAGGCGATGAGTGTGTTCGGGGACGGCCTGGACGCTGCGGTCCAGAAGGCGTTCACCCGCCCGGCGCCCAAGAGCGCGCCCGCGCAGATGCGCTACTTGGTCAAGCAGCTCAAGAGCACCAGGGCGGTCGCCCAGATGCTGCGCATTTCCCAGCGCACCGTCGAACGGTACGTCAAAAACCAGATCAAAAAGCCGCGCCCGGACCTCGCCGCCCGCCTGGAGGCCGAGGTGAACAAGCGGTGGCAGCCGCAGATCCGGGCCAGGGCGCGGCGGAAGGCGGTGACCACCGGCGGCATCGTCATCGACACCCGCGCCCGGATCGGCTACACCGCACCGATCGGCACGACGGACGAGGACCGCCTCCGGCACCTGACCGTAGCCCTGCCGCCGCGCTACGCCGCCCGCCTCTTCGACGCCCAGGAGCAGGGCGCCGGCGACCAGCAGCTCCAGCAGATCGCCGCCGAAGCACTCAAGGAGGTGTACTTCCAGGACAATGGCCGTCGCGCCGGCCAGTTGCAGGAGGTCCGCTTCACCGAGATCGAGCACCTCGAGTTCGACCTGTAGATCCCCGGCCCGGGGCGCCTACCGTGCACGGTGGCAGGCGCACTGGCGGGCCTAGCAGGCCCGCTGGCACCGCCGGGGGGGGTGAGCGCTGGGCCCGGGAAGAGGCCGAGTACGACCGGTGGCGGACGATCACGGCAGAGCAGACGACGCGAGACGGGGGGCGGCCCGGAGTTCGTCTGCGCTGCCATCTGGACCTGCGCCAGCAGCTCACCGCGGTCGCCGTGGTCGGCCCGATTATGGAGCCGACCACAGCCTGGTGCTGACTCAGGACAGGGTGTCGTCTTCGCCGAGCAGCGGCACTTCGTGGACACCGGCGTCCGTGCGCACGCGGTGAGGAGGGGCCGGGTGCGGCCACCGTCCGGCGCTGTCGCGGGCGCGGCGCATGCGGCCGACGTACGGTAGGCGGCCCGCCGGGTCCCAGCCAGCCCAGCGGCAGCCTGCGGGCGCGGCGAGGGACCCGGTGACGCGCCGTTCACGTGTCGCTTCGTCCGTAGCGCGATGAGCTCGCCGCAGCCGTCTCAAGAGCGGCCCGAACTCACGTACAACCCTTGCGCCCCTCCAAGCGTCTCCTGATCGCTGACCACCGGGTGAAGCAGGGGGAGAACTCCTGTCGAAACGCGGGTGGAACAGGTACTCACCGACTGCGGATGACCGCCGGGCATCCCCGCATGCAGCAGGAGACCCCGCATGTACAAGCACCACTCTGAGCGCTTCGCCACGGGGGCCACCGCCGCGCCGACGGGCGACCTGCTCACCGATTTTGAGCAGGACGGCGAGGCCGCCTGATGGCCGCCGCGAAAGGTGAGAACGACTTCGGCGGCCTCGTCACCGTTCTGAAGGGCTCGGCCCCGGATATACCGACGTCCGGCACGACGACCTACAGCCCGATCCGCATCGGCATCTCCACCGGTGACGACCCCGACTCGGCATGACATGACCGGCTAGACCCAAGGAGCTCCACTCCCCATGCACAGACGCACCACGGCGGCCCTGGCGGCCGTCCTCCTCACCGGGGGCCTCACCCCGCTTGCCTTGAGCGCGCCGGCGTCCGCAGCGGTGGCCAAGCACTACGACGACTTCAACGGTGACGGATACCGGGACCTGGCGTACGGCCATTACTACAAGGGGATCTCCGGCGACGACGGCTGGGACGGCGGTGCCGTCAACGTCGTCTACGGCAAGGCCGGCGGCCTCGACACCTCCCGCACCCAGGTTGTCCACCAGGACAGCCCGGGCATCCCGGGTTCCGGCGAGGAGGACGACATGTTCGGCGAGTCGATCAGCAGTGCCGACCTCAACAAGGACGGTTACGCGGACCTGGTCGTCGGCAACCCGATGGAGACGGTCGGCAGCACGCAGTACCGCGGCTCGGTCACCATCGTCTGGGGCTCCCGGTCCGGACTGTCGGGCGGGACCAACGTGACCCCGAAGTCCGGTGCCGGCAGCTACTTCGGCCGCGACCTCGCCACCGGCGACTTCAACGGGGACGGCTCGCCCGACCTCGCGGTCCTCGGCGGCCTTGAGGCCTGGCTGTACCGCGGCACCTTCACCAAGTCCGGTACGACGGGCGGCGTCAGCAAGATCGACAAGGAGGGGCAGGGCTGGTATTCGTCCGGCCTGGTCTCCGGCAAGGTCAACGGCGACGGCAAGACCGATCTGGTGGTGCTCGGCGAGCAGTTCATCGACAACAAGCCGGTTCCCCGCATCTGGTTCCTCAAGGGCGCCTCGGGCGGCCTGACTTCGGGCTCTTCCAAGACGTATTCCAGCGCTCCCTGGACCGCGGCGATCGGTGATTTCAACAAGGACGGCTACGGGGACATCGCCGTCGGCCTGCCCGACAACAACGACGGCAAGGGCATCGTCAGCGTCTGGCGCGGCACGTCCTCCGGTCCGAGTGGCTCGATGACGTACAACCAGGCTAGTTCCGGCGTCTCCGGCAGCCCCGAGGCGAACGACAACTTCGGCTACGCCGTCTCGGCCGGCGACACCAACGGCGACGGCTACGCGGACTTGGCGGTCGGCGTGCCGCGAGAGGACGTGAACGGGCTGGCCGACCAGGGCGGCGTCCACGTGTTCCGGGGCGGGTCCGGCGGCCTGAGCGGTGCGCGGTCCTCGTGGATCCCGCAGACGGTTCAGGGCCCGGCCGACTCGTACGAGTCCTTCGGCTCCCCGCTGCGCGTGCGCGACGTGACCGGCGACGGCAAGGCGGACCTGGCCATCGGCGCGACGAACGTCAGCGTGCTGCTGCGCGGCTCGGCCAGTGGGCCGACGGCCACGGGCCTGACAGAACTACCCGAGATGAGTGGGCCGTTCAGCGACTGAGGTGACATATGAGGCGGCGAGCCCGGCAGCGTGGCGTTGATCATCGTGGCCGGACTCGTCGCTTCCAAGGAGCATGGAACGCCTCGCTCGCAACCACGCCTGAGCCGGGCAGCTGGGGCAGGGACCTTGCGTGTTTGCGGATTGGGTGGGATCGCCCGGTGATGGCCGGTCATGGCAGGCAGGTCCGGATGCAGGTGCAGGCACGGTTGCGTTGATCATGTGAGTGTCGAGTTCACGTGACCACAACCGAAGACCGTGCCTGCTGTCTCGTCCTCTTCCATGCCGTCGGGCCTGGAGGAACTGGCCCGTATCCCGTCGCCGCAGCCGTTGCCCGATGCGGTGTGCCTCGTCCGGTTTCTCGCCGGGCTGCCCGACCCGCGTGACCGTCGTGGCCGGCGCTTCCCGCTGACGGCGCTCGTTGCGGCCGCTGCCGCTGGTGTTCTGGCCGGCGCGCGGTCCTTGGCCGCGATCGCCGAGTGGACCGCTGACGCGCCCCCGTGGGCCCTACGCGCCCTCGGGTTCACTGTCGACCCGTTCACCAGATCGGTCGCTGTCCCGCACGCCACCACGGTGATGCGGCTCCTCGGCCGTCTCGACGGCGACACCTTCGATAACGTGATCTGCGCATTCCTGCAGGCCAGAGCCCATAGCCGGCAGAGCGGGGAATCCCGCAGGTGGCGGGGGTGGCTGTTCGTACTGCGGGTCAGACAAGACCGACTGACGCCATGCCGCATAGTGCGGCCTGGAAGCCTTCCTGGCGAAAAACCCCGCACGCCGTGCGTCCTGGCTCGCGGGACTGCGCCAGTTTTTCTCCTACG
>NZ_JBIMKE010000059.1:0-8970 GCF_043673425.1 Streptomyces sp. M41
GGCGTCGCGAACATCAGCAGCATGATCGTGCCGTGCATCGTGAACGCCTGGTTGAACTGCTCGTTCGACATGATCTGGAGACCGGGTCGAGCCAGCTCGGCGCGCATGAGCAGCGCCATCACGCCACCGATCACGAAGAACGCGAACGACGTGACCAAATAGAGCGTTCCGATCGTCTTGTGGTCGGTGGTGGTCAGCCACTGGACGACCCTGACGCTCTTGATGTTTCTGATCCTCTTCACACCCCGCCTGTGTCCGTCCGCCACCCGGACGTCACACTCACACCGGGCGACAAGAATCACGGAGAACGGGTGTGACGATCCCGCGGGTGCCGGACACGAACGGAACATGAGCAACGACGAGATCTTCGCCGCTGCCTATCGCGAGCACTACTGGGCGGTCAGCCGCTATGTCGCGCGGCGACTGGACGGGCGCATGAGTGAGGTCGAGGAAGTGGTGGCGGAGGTGTTCACCGTCGCCTGGCGGCGCCGGGCCGACCTCCCGGCCGCCCCGCTGCCCTGGCTGTACGGCGTGGCACGCAACTGCCTGGCGAACGCGGTACGCGGCTACGGGCGCCGGCGCCGACTTGTCGACCGGCTCGGCAACGACGACACGGCACACGGCCGGCACATCGAGGACGGCCCCGAGGCCGAGCAGCCGGGGGCCTGGGTGCACGAGGCACTGGCCCGGCTGTCCCCGGCGGACCAGGAGGTGCTGCGCCTGACGGCCTGGGAGGAACTCGGCATCGACGAGATCGCCGTCGTCCTCGACTGCGGCAGCCGGGCCGCGTCGATGCGACTGCACCGGGCCCGCCGGCGCCTGAGAGCCGAGATCGACCGACTGAGCCCAGCGACCGCAGCGAAGGATCACGGCCATGGCTGACGAACTCGAACTCCTGCGCAGCGCCGACCCGGTGCCCGCCGACGGCCCGTACCTCGGCGACGGACCGCTGGACCAGCAGGCCGAACGACGCCTGCACCGGCTCCTGCACGACCACCCCGCCCCGGCGCCCCGCCGCCGTACCCGACTGGCCTGGGGGCTCGCCGCCTCGGCCGTCGTCGCCACGCTCGTGTCGGCGCTGCTGTTCACGGGCCAGACCACCGCACCCGCCGTCGCCGCGCCCCGCCCGCTGGTCGTGCGGGCCGACTCGACCCCCGTGCCCCTGGACACGATCGCCCGACGCGCGCAAGATGCCGCGGCCGATGGATCCCCGGCGCTGCGCCAGGGCACCCATGTGCAGTCGTGGAGCCTCGGCATGAGTGACCGCAGAGCACCGATCACGCTCCCCGAGGAGCGCATCGTGCGCTGGCACGCCGACGACAGCCACACCGAGATCGTCGTCGCGACCGACCCCCGGCATCCGGGCCGGCCGGTCCTGAGGGACTCGGACGGCGAACCGCGCCCCGTCGAGGACGGGCATGTCCTCAGCAACCGGACGTACCCGCCCAGTTGGAGCGACGCCCCGCCCCGGTCGACGCCGCCGCACGACCCCGCCCGCCTGCGCGCCTACCTTCAGGAGGCCGCGTACAGCGACGGCCCGCTGAACACGCCCGAGCTGCTGGACGCCGTCGACGTGCTGCTGGACCACTGGACGCTCGGCGCCCGTGAGTCCGCCGCGCTCGCCCGGCTGCTGGCCGGCATGGAGGATCTGCGGCCCGCCGGCCAGGTGACGGACCGGCTGGGCAGGCGCGGACAGGCGTACGTGTACGACGACTCCGCGACCCGGCGCATGCTGATCCTCGACCCCGCCACGGGAACGGTCCTCGGCCTGGAGACCACCTTCACCTCGGCCCAGCCGGAGTACGGGGTGAAGCCGGGCGACGTCATGGAGTACAGCGCCTGGATGCGCTGACGCGCCGACGACGAGGACCCCGGGTGCCCTTGCCCCCGTCTCTCAGCCGGGCCACGTACCCGTCAGACGACGCGTGGCGGTGGCGCCGGCGCGGTCGACCGCGGCCTTGACCGCGGCGAAGATGGCGCCCTGGACGGTCGCCGCCGTCAGGACCTCTTTCCAGGTGCGCTCCTCGTCGGTGGCGTCCGGCGCGTCCTCATCGTGGCCCAGCTCTTCCAGGTCTGCTTGAAGGCGGCGCCCGCCACCATCCCGCTGACGGCGCCGAGGGCGAGACCGACGGGCTTGTAGGCCATCTTGGCGCTGTTCATCGGTGGGCTCCGGCGCGGCGACGGCGTGCCAGCAGGACGGCACCGCCCACCGCGGCCGTCCCGGCCAGCAGCGCGCCGGGATGCTGCCGTGCGGTCCGCAGGCCGCGATCGGTCCGCTCCCGGATCGGTTCGGGCGTCCTGTCCTGCACCATGTGCCCGGCCCGGGAGGCGCTGTCCCGGACCCTGTGGGCGGCCCGGTCGGCCTTGTCCTGCACCGGCTGCGGCATCTTCTCCCGCACCCGCCGCGCGACCTCGGCGGCCGTGTGGCCGACCTGCTCCCTGGCCTCCTGAGCCTTGTCCTGAGTGCGGCTCCTGACGTCGGCGCGGGAGGCGAGCTCCTCCACCGTCCTGCCCAGTTCCTCGCGGGTGTGCTCGATCTGCTCGCGCAGCTCGTCGGGGCCCTTGCCGGGCGTCGCACCGCCGGTCATCGCTGTGCCCTTTCCCTGATCTCGGCCATGTCGGCCTTGACGCTGTCGATGGACTGTTCGGGTGCCGGCGGGGTGGCCTGGCGCACCTTGGCCTTGCCGGCCGCCGCCATCGCCCCGGCGACCACGAGCAGGGCGCCGGTGACGATCAGCCCGGCGGCCCACACCGGCAGCGGCACGGCGAGCGCCGCGATCGCGGTGGCGATCATCGCCTGAAGGGCGAGGAAGCCGACCAGCCCGGCACCGCCGAACATGCCGCCGCCCATGCCCAGGCGCTTGCCCTTCTGCGTCATCTCGGTCTGGGCCAGCCGCATCTCGGCCCGGACCAGGTCGGTCAGTTCCTGCGAGGCCTCCTGCACGAGCTCGCCGACCGAGGCGTCGGAACGGGAGCGGTACCGCGGTTGCACGGTGGTCATGAGGGTCACCTTCTCCCCTTGAGTCAGGGTTCGCGGTCGGGCTGTGACGCCGGGTACCCGGGCGTCGCCCTGCCGTACCGCGCGGCTGCGTCAGGGTCCGCGCACACGGCGTCGGTCCTGCTCGTCCCAGGTGCTGGTGTCCCGGGGGGTGGTGTACGGCTCCTCCTCGGGCGGGTGCCCGCCGGAGATCGCGCGCTGCCGGGCGGCCTCCGCGTCGAACTCCAGGCCGAGCAGGATGGCCAGATTGCCGACCCACAGCCAGATCAGGAAGACGATCACGCCCGCCATGGTGCCGTAGGTCTTGTTGTACGAGGCGAAGTTGGCGACGTAGAAGGCGAACCCGGCGGAGGCGATCAGCCAGATCACCAGGGCGAGGCAGCTGCCCGGGGTGATCCACCGGAAGCCGCGCACCTTGGCGTTCGGCGTGGCCCAGTACAGGATCGCGATCATGGTGGTCACCAGGACGGCCAGAACGGGCCACTTGGCGATCGCCCAGACCGTCAGTGCCGTGTCGCCGATGCCCAGGGTGGAGCCGACCTCGCGGGCCAGGGTGCCGGTGAAGACGACGATCAGCGCGCTGAGCACGGCCAGCACCATGAGCGCGAGGGTCACGCCGAGCCGGACCGGCAGGATCTTCCACACCGGGCGCCCCTCGGGTATGTCGTAGACGGCGTTGGCGGTGCGGATGAAGGCGGCGACATAGCCGGAGGCCGACCACACCGCGAGGAGCAGGCCCACGACGGCCATGACGGAGCCGAGCCCGCCATTGCCCTGCAACTGCTCGACCGCGCCGGTGAGGATGTCCCTCGCCGCGCCCGGCGCCAGCTTGTTGATGTTCTCCAGGACCGTGTCCGTGGCGGACTGGCCGGCCAGGCCCAGCACGGACACGAGCACGAGCAGGGCCGGGAAGAGCGACAGCACACCGTAGTAGGTCAGTGCCGCCGCGCGGTCGGTCAGTTCGTCGTCCTTGAACTCCCGCAGGGTCCCTTTCAGCGCCGCCCACCACGACCGCTTCGGCAGCCCACTCGGTGTGTCGGGCGCCCGCTCCTCCACCTGCGCATCCGGCCCGTACGACTCCTGCGACGGGTCCGCCCCGGTCGCCTCCTGCCCGTTGCGGTCGGCGCCGGACCGGTCGGGGTCGGACCGGTCGTGCACGGGCCGGCCGGAGTCGTGGGAGGCGGACTCTTCGGATGCGGGCCGGTCGGAGTCGTGGGAGGCGGACTGGCCGGACACGGGCCGGTCGGAGTCGTCGGGCACGGACTCCTCGGATGCGGGCCGGTCGGTGTCGGACTGCTTCGCGGACGGCTGTGAACCCGGACTGTGTCGTCCCTTGTGAACTTTATGCCTGGATTTGAGAAGTCGGTTCATGACCTCCGGGTATCCCCGCCTTTCAGAAATCACGCGCGCTCGCGTACACGGGAATCGCGGGCGACGGAAAAACCCGGAGACAGCCGCACCACCCCCTGTTACCGTCGATGACATGAAGGTCATCAGGCACACCCGCACCGCAGCCGCGCGAGCGACCAGCTCCTCGGCTGCCGACGCCTGATCCCACCCCTCCCGGCGGCCGGAAACGGCCCGCCGGTGTGCGCCTTCCTGTCCGACCAGGTCGCAGCCTGATCCGCGGCTCTTTCCGGTCTCCACGACCCGAAGGAACACCGCGATGACCACCAGGCCGACCACCGACGACATCCTGAGCACCTTCACCGACTTCTTCCACGAGCGCGGGCACCAGATCATCACCGGCGGCACCCTCCTGTCCTCGCCCTGCGACCCGGTGCTGTTCACCACCTCCGGCATGCACCCGCTCACCCCCTACCTGGAAGGCCGACCCCATCCACAGGGCCGCCGCCTGGCCGACGTCCAGCGCTGTCTGCGCACCACCGACCTCGACGAGGTCGGCGACCGCACCCATCTGACGGTGTTCGAGATGCTCGGCTCCTGGTCCCTGGGCGACTACGACCATTCGCAGAGCCTGCGTTGGGGATACGAACTGCTCCACGACGGATTCGGCATTCCGCGGGAGCGGATGCACGTCAGCGTCTTCGGCGGGAACGACGAGGTCGGCCCCGACCGCCAGTCACTGGACGTCTGGCAGGAGTTGGGGCTGCCCGTGGAATGGACCGTCGACGACAACTGGTGGTCGCACGGCCCCGTCGGCCTGTGCGGCCCCGACTCGGAGATCTTCGTCTGGACCGGCGACCTGGGCACCCCGCCCGAGGGCACCCCCACCACCGACCCGCGGTGGGTGGAGGTCTGGAACCACGTCGCCATGCGCTACCGCCGGCTCGAGGACGGCAGCCTCCAGCCGCTCCAACAGCCCAATGTCGACACGGGTATGGGACTCGAACGACTGGTGTCGGTCCTCCAGGGCCACGACAGCGTCTACGACAGCGACCTCTTCCACCCGTGGACGAGGCTCCTGCCACCGCTGTGGAACCTGGACGAATCCTCGAGGCGGCTCGTCTGCGACCACCTGCGCTCCGGCATCGTCGTCATCGGCGACGGAGTACGCCCTTCCCACACCGGTCGCGGCTATGTCCTGCGCCGGCTGATCCGCCGCACCCTCACCACACTGTGGCGCGAGGACCCCTCCCGCACCCTCGGCGACCTGCCGGAGGAACTCGTCGAGCACACACTGGGCCACTTCCACCAGCCCTGTGGAACCGGCCTCGTGCGCGAAGTGCTGCTGGACGAGGAACGCCGCTTCGGCAAGCTGCTGGAGCGCGGGCGCCGGGTCCTGGGCGGGCCACAGTTCGTGGGCCCGCTGAGCGACGACGACTACCGCTATCTGCACGACACCCACGGACTGCCGCGCGACCTCGTCACGACGCTGCGCACGTCATGACGCCGGTCATGACGCCCGGTTTCGGTGGCTAGCGGTCCGTGAACCACTCCTTCCTACTGGTGGGACGCCTCCCTACTCGTCCCAGGCCTCGATCAGGATCTGCCGGGAGATCTTGCCGTCGCGCAGCGTGATCATCGACTCGGACAGGACGCGCACCCCGTCCGAGTACTCGCACGACTCGCTGTAGGCCGCGTGGTCGCCCTGGATGACGCACCCCTCCAGCTTGTGCGACATGTCGCGGCTGTAGACGTCGGCGAGCATGTCGGCGATCTCACCGCGGCCGTGCAGCACCTTGGGGTGGCTGGGCTGGGTGTTGCGGTTCACGACGCGCAGCTCCGCGTCGTCCGCGTACAGCGACAGCAGCGTGTCCGGGGTCTGTCCCTCGATGCCCCGGCGCAGCGTCTCGGTGTCGAATGACGGGTTCGTGACGGTGCCCATGGTGACCTCCTCCGAGGCCCGCGGCACGACGTGGAGCGGCCGCGAGGGCCTCTGCTGAAGAGACTCCTCCGCCCTGCCGGACTCGGCAAGCGCAGCCGCCCCACTGGGCCTGACGGGTGAGCCCGGTGGGGCGGCCGTGTCCGGCGGCGGCCCGCCCACGTTCCCTGAGCATGATCTCAACTCCGATTCTCGCCGCCGCCGTTGGTCTCGCGGCCGGCCTCACCGGCCTCACGGCGCCGCTGGCACACACGGCTCACGCGGACACCCGCAACGCCGGCCCCCAGCTGAGCCCGATCACCACGATCGATTCGCTCGCCACGACCGGTATCCCCGAGCAGCACAAGCACCGGGTCCCGAGGGTCTCCCAGCAGCTGAGCCACCTCGATCACATCAACAACCTGAACCGGCTCTAGGTTCATAGTCGAGCCGTCGAGCCGTCGAGCCGTCGGATCAGACGCCGAGGGCCGCCCGGGATCGCGCCGGGCGGCCCTTCGCGTGTACCGGGAGTGACGCCTCGTTCCCGTGCGTCACCCGTGCGTCACCCGGCGGTCGCCAGGAACTGCGTCGCCGCCAGCTCCGCGTACAGCGGATCCCGCGCGACGAGTTCGCCGTGTGTGCCCACCGCACGCACCCGTCCCGCGTCCATCACCACGATCCGGTCGGCCATGGTCACCGTCGACAGCCGGTGCGCGACGACCAACACCGTGGTCGTGCGGGCGACATCGGCCACCGTGTCGCGCAACGCGGCCTCGTTGACCGCGTCCAACTGCGAGGTGGCCTCGTCGAGCAGCAGCAGCCGGGGGCGGCGCAGCAGGGCGCGGGCGATGGCGACGCGCTGACGCTCACCGCCGGACAGCTTTGTGCCGCGGTGCCCGACGAGGGTGTCGAGCCCGTCGGGCAGCCGTGAGACCAGGCCGTCGAGCCGGGTCGTCCGCAGTACGCGCGTGACCGCGTCGTCGTCCGCGTCGGGGTTGCCCAGCAGCAGATTGTCCCGCAGGGAGCCCGACAGGACCGGGGCGTCCTGCTCCACATAGCCGATGGCCGAGCGCAGTCGGGGCAGCTCCCAGTCGGCCAGGTCCCGCCCGTCGAGCGTGATCGTCCCCGCCTCGGGGTCGTAGAACCGCTCTATCAGCGAGAACACGGTGGTCTTGCCCGCGCCCGACGGGCCGACGAACGCGGTCATGCCCTGCGCGGGCACCGCGAACGTCACCCCGTGATGGACGTACGGCAGATCGTCGGCGTAGCGGAAGCGGACGTCGGCGAAGGCGACCGCGGCGGGCTCGGCACCGGCAGCGGGCAACGGCGCGGCCTCGGCGGCCGGTTCGGCGGGCAGCCGCAGCGCCTCCTGGATGCGGGCGAGTGCCGCCGAGCCCGTCTGGTACTGCGTGATCGCCCCGACGACCTCCTGTATCGGCGACATGAGGTAGAAGACGTACAGCAGGAACGCGACCAGCGTGCCGATGTCGATGGCTCCGGTCGCCACCCGGGCCCCGCCCACCGCGAGCACCGTGATGAAGGCGATCTGCATGGCCAGTCCGGCCGTGTTGCCCGCCGCCGCCGACCACTTGGCGGCCCGGACGCTCTGCCGCCACGACTCCTGTGCCGCCTCGTGCAGCGTACGTTCCTCCCGGTGCTCGGCGCCGGACGCCTTCACCGTGCGCAGCGCGCCGAGGATCCGCTCCAACGAGGCCCCCATCACCCCGATCGCGTCCTGTGCCTGCCGGCTGGCCCGGTTGATGTGTGGCACGATCACGCCGAGCACGGTGCCGGCGCCCAGGATGACGCCGAGCGTGACCGCCAGCAGCACCGGATCGACCAGGCCCATCATCACCACCGTCGCCACCAGCGTGAGCCCGCCGGTGCCGAGGCCCACCAGGGAGTCGGTGGTGACCTCGCGCAGCAGCGTCGTGTCCGAGGTGATGCGGGCCATCAGATCGCCCGGCTCACTGCGGTCCACGGCGGCGATGCGCAGCCGCAGCAGATACGACGACAGGGAACGCCGCGCGCCCAGCACCACCGACTCCGCCGTTCGCCGCAGGACGTACGAACCCAGCGCACCCAGCGCGGCGTTGGCGACCACGAGCCCCGACATCAGCAGCAACGCCCTCGTGATGGCACGGTCGTGGGACAGATCGTCAATCAACTCCCGTGCCACCAGCGGCAGAAGCAGCCCGGTGGCACCCGTGACCAGCGAGAGCAGAGCGCCGGTCGCCAGAGCCCAGCGGTGGGGCCGTACATATCCGAGGAGGAGTCGCCACGCGGGCTGGTCGGGTCTTCCGGCGCCGTTCTTCGACGTCTGGACTGAGCTCACGGCGCTCCTTCGGAGTCGGGCGGAGCCCTCAGGCTACGTCGGCCCGTCGGCCTGGGGCGCACCGGTTTCGAGCGGCCTCACGCGTACCGCTGACGTGGCGTGCGGGGGCGGTCTTCCGTGCACGCTGCCGATCAACGGCTAGGGTCGACAATGGATGTCGGAGCCGCCGAGAGAAGGGTGGACACCATGGGGCAGGAAGTTCGCGGTGTGATCGCGGCGGGCAAAGGCGAGCCGGTGCGGCTGGAGACGGTCGTGGTGCCGGATCCGGGTCCGGGTGAGGCCGTCGTACAAGTGCAGGCGTGCGGGGTGTGCCACACCGATCTGCATTACCGGGAGGGTGGCATCAACGACGACTTCCCGTTCCTGCTGGGC